>JBEBTQ010000052.1:0-12922 GCA_040393685.1 Advenella kashmirensis
TGGCTTTTTTCAGATCAGCGGCATCCAGTCTGCGCGTGTCGGCCAGTTTCTTCAGCAAGGCGTTGGCCTTGATTTCCAGTGCTTCGCCGTTGATGAATGCGTCATTTCCGCGATAGATCATACGACTGCGGCGGTCCAGGCTGATGCATCCGTTATCAGCGATGACATCTTCGATATCCGTCATGTCTTCGGCGATGGGAAAGACGGTCAGCGAATTGGGTTCGGTCAGCCAGCAGCCCAGAAAACGCGCGGCCATGCGCTCATTGAATTCAATTTTCTGTACTGCTGCCAGTGCACTGTTGACCAGGGTATCGGGCAATGCGGCGGGCTCGGTGGTGGCCGGCTGCCCTTTGTCACGGAACATGCCGGACAGATCGGGCCCAGGCAGGGGTGGAGTCGAATACGGACCGAAGCCCAGGCCTGCCTTTGCGCTCAATTGATCTGCGGCCACTTCCAGTAAGCCTCGGGCCAGCACGGCAAGCGAAGGCGCCCGAAAGCCAATGGATACCGTAATGCATTCATCGGACAGCGAGATGCCGTCATGCGCCACGTGCGGCGGCAGGTACAGCATATCGCCCGGCTCCAGCACAAACTCCTGCTCCGGCACAAAGTGCTGCAGGATCTTGCAAGGAATATCGGGGACCAGGGACAGATCCTTTTGCTGGCTGATGCGCCATTGCCGATGTCCGCTGCCCTGCAGCAGGAAAACATCGTAACTGTCAAAATGAGGTCCCACACCGCCGCTCATGGAGGCCAGACTGATCATGATGTCGTCCAGCCGGGCATCCGGAATGAAGCGGAACTGCTGCATCAGTTGTGCTGTGGCATCATCGTGCAGATCGACGCTCTGTACCAGCAAAGACCATTGGGGTTCGGAAACTTTCGGATAGCGGCTGAAGGGGCCGTTTTCCATATTCCATTCGCCATTTTCCTGCCAGATCAGGCGCGACTCCACTTCGTCGCGGCGGGCCATTTTTTTCAGATTGGCTGGCGAGACCGGGCTTTTGAATCCGGGAATCGCCTGACGGATCAGCAGGGGTTTTTTCTGCCAGTAGGTTCGCATAAACTCGGCGGGACTATGTCCGCCAAGCAGTGGTGTGGGCGCGTGAATGTCTATTGAACTCATGATTCTCCGCCGTAGCGGTTATGCAGTTTATACAATGCGTCCAGCGCTTCGCGCGGACTCATATTATCGGGATCCAGTTCACGCAGTGCATCGCGCAGTCCGGCGAGTTCAATTGCATCGTCGCTATGCTGATCATCGGCTTCGTGCGTTGCGCTGAACAGATTCAGTTGAGAGATATCGCCGGCCTGGCTTTCCAGTCGGTCCAGTTCCCGCTTTGCCTGGCGAATGACGGCAACGGGCAGTCCGGCGCGCTGGGCCACCTGAATACCATAGCTTCGGCTGGCAGGGCCTTCCTGAACCTCATGCAGAAATACGATGCCGCTTGCCGCTTCGGTGGCTGCAAGATGAACATTGATGGCGGCCGGATTCAGATCGGGCAGGCGCGTGATTTCGAAATAGTGGGTCGCAAAAAGCGTCAAAGCATGATTGTGGTCAAGCAGACGGCAGGCGATGGCCCAGGCCAGCGACAGGCCGTCATAGGTGGAAGTGCCTCGGCCGATTTCATCCATCAGTACCAGGCTGTTGGGTGTGCTGGCTGCCAGAATGGTGGCCGCTTCTGTCATCTCCATCATGAATGTTGACTGCCCGCCAGCCAGGTCATCGGCAGCACCGATGCGGGTGAATATGCGATCAATTACCCCGACTGTTGCAGCGGTTGCCGGTACAAAACTGCCCATGCGGGCAAGCAGCACAATCAGTGCAGTCTGTCGCATGTAGGTTGATTTACCACCCATATTGGGGCCGGTTATCAGCAGCATGCGACGTTGCTGATCCATGACGCAGCTGTTGGGCGTAAAGCTTTCAATGGCGTGCTCCACGACAGGGTGGCGACCGGCCTCAATATCAATGACGGGATGTTCGGCCAGCTCAGGTGCGACCCATTCGTTATCCCGCGCATGGCTGGCCAGCGCAAGATAGACATCCAGTTCGGCAATCGCCTGAGCACATTGCTGCAGGGGCGAGACCCAGGGCTGCATGGTGTCAAGCAATTGTTCATAAAGCCATTTTTCGCGCGTCAGCGAACGGTCACGGGCAGACAATACCTTGTCTTCGTAGTTCTTGAGTTCCGGCGTGATATAACGTTCGACATTTTTCAATGTCTGTCTGCGACGATAGTCATCAGGGACTTTATCCACCTGGCCCTTGGAGACTTCAATAAAAAAGCCGTGTACGCGGTTGAACTCAACCCGAAGATTACCAATGCCACTGCGTTCACGTTCCCGGGCTTCCAGTTCAACCAGAAAGGCACCGCTATCACTGGCCAGCGTGCGTAATTCATCCAGCTCTGCATCATAGCCTTGAGCAATTACGCCTCCGTCACGAATGATGGCCGCGGGCTCTGCTGCAATGGCGGCCTGCAACGTTGCACCCAATTGGGAGTCGAGAGTCAGCTCTTCATTGAGTACATCCAGCCTTTCCGCATTGGCATGCTGTTGCTGCAGAATATTCTGCAGGGCCGGGATGCGGTGCAGGGCATCACGAAGGCTGGCCAGTTCGCGTGGCCGCACCGAGCGCAGGGCGATGCGTGTGGCAATCCGCTCCAAATCGGGAAAGGCATTGAGCTCGGCACGCAGGTTATCCAGCGCGATATGCGGATGGACGGGGCCATCAGGACGACCGGTAAGCATGGCGGACACGGCTGTCTGACGCGCGCGGATCTGCGTGTTTGAGCGCAACGGATGATGCAGCCAGTGGCGCAGCTTGCGACTGCCCATGGGGGTTTCGCAATGATCAAGCAGGGAAAACAGCGTAGGACGACTCTCGCCGCTGATGGTTTCCGTGATTTCCAGGTTCTTGCGCGTGACCGGATCCAGCACCAGATAATCCAGCGCATGATCAACGCTGATATGTCTGACGTGCGACAGCGATTGTGTTTGTGTTCGCTCGACATAGCGCAGCAGGGCACCGGCTGCACAAATGGCGGAGGTCATATCGGTCATGCCGAAGCTGGCCAGCGAATCAATCTGAAAATGGGCACACAACAGGCTTTGCGCATCGTTCAGATCGTAATGCCAGTCGGCAGTGTGGCTTATGGAACCGACAAATTTTGTTGTCAAGACAAATGAGTCAGCGTGCACGATTTCTGCCGGCGCGATGCGATGAATTTCCGAGTCCAGCGCTTCCTGATCACATTGCGTGACTTTGAATTCACCACTGGCAAGATTCAGCCAGGCCAGCCCGTATTTCGGCGCTTTGCCCTTGGCGGGCAGAAAGACTGACAGCAGGGGGCGATCCACTTTAGAGGGCAGCAGTGTTTCATCGGTCAGTGTTCCCGGCGTAACAATACGTACGATCTGACGCTCCACAGGCCCTTTGCTTGCGGCCGGGTCTCCAATCTGCTCACAGATGGCGACCGATTCTCCCAGGGCTACCAGACGCGCGAGATAGGTTTCCATTGCATGCACAGGTACACCTGCCATGGGAATGGGCTGCCCATTTGAAGTGCCGCGCTTGGTCAAGGTCAGATTGAGCAGCCTTGCCGCCTTTTCAGCATCGTCATAGAACATTTCATAGAAATCTCCCATTCGATAAAAGAGCAGGACGGAACCGGCCTCCAGTTTCAGGCGCAGGTACTGCTGCATCATTGGAGTGTGGCCGGAAGGCGCTTGTTTATTGGGTTCTACGACCATTGGTTATTAGACTGTCTAATAAAACGAAATGCAATCGGCTATTTTACGACCTTCCGCCGTAGTGTTGGGCTTAATTTCGGTATGCTTACAACCGGAGATTGACGGTTTCGAATGTACCGTTCTGTCTGTCTTGCAGTTGTGCGTCTGTTCGCCTCTCTGCCGCAGTCCAGACTAGCGGTGCAGCAGCTCACCAGTGCGTATGCCAACGTGGTTTGACGCTAAAATTATCCTACTTGAGTAGAACATATTGTTCTATTAAATAGGACTTATTGGATTCTGGATAACAGGAGGCATCCATGCTTCAAACTCTGCGCAAAGCGGGCGGCTCGCTCGTGATGACCGTCCCCAAGGCGTTTGTTGAGCAAAACGGGCTTGGCGAAGGTTCCAAGGTGAAACTTCATCTTCACGGTAAAAAAATGACTATTGAGGCACCAATCCGTCCGCGCTATAAACTCGCCGATCTGATGGCGGAAATGTCAGAAGGGTTGCCCCGTGCCGAGGGCTGGGAAGAAATGCCAGTTGTGGGGCTGGAGAACGTCTGAGGGCGATGCACTATCTGTGGCGACATCATGCATCTGGCTTTCAGCCCATCTTCCGGTCGAGATATGCAGAGGCGGCACTTTGGGCTTGTGCTAAGCAGCAAACTCTTGATTCAACATGCCTCCCGTTCGTTTCCCTCGACGAATCCTGGGGTACTTTGGACGCGCAGAGCGAAGGGGAGTGGTTCTTGTAAAAAATGCCTGCTGGCCGCGCTAATAGGCGGGCGAATTGCACTCATTTAAAAAAATTTATTGCCGTCACAATTGTCATTGCTGAAGTAATAACAGACCTCTCCGGGGCGGAGCGATGCCGACTGAAAAAATGAATTATAAAAATTAATTAGCCTAAGATTTTCGCCACGTACAGCGCTGCGTCCTCCCAGTCGCTGAAGCAATTTCATATGTAATATTCCCTGCAATTTTCATGCAAATATTTCATATAAATGACTGATGATGAATGCAATTAATATGGACAAATAAGGTTAATCCGGTTGTATTGAACCATTTATCTATGTTACTTCTAAAAAGGAAGCGACAAGCAAGCGCGCAAAAATTCAGCATTTATTGCAAATGAAATTTCAGCATGTATGCGAATGAGTTTTTGCGTGTGAAAGTAATTTCAAATGTATTTTCACCGCGATTTTGCGGCGGAAATTTCAGGATAAATCAACTTCAAGGGGAGTAAGACTATGAATAAAATCCGCAAAACTCAAACCCTGCTGGCTCTCGCTGTAGCAACTGCTGCGGCTTTTGGTTCAGTGGCCTCTGCTGCAACATTGCAGGAACTCAAGGATAAGGGTGTGGTCCGGATTGCAGTCGCAAATGAAATCCCCTACGGTTTCGTTGATCCGACAGGCGAAGCAAAAGGTGCGGGTCCCGAAGTGGCCAAGCACATCATGGAACAGCTTGGTATCAAGGAAATCAAATGGGTAACCACGGGATTCAGTTCGCTGATCCCAGGCCTGAAAGCAGACCAGTTCGATATGGTGGCTGCAGAAATGGCTATCCTGCCACAGCGCTGCCAGCAGGTTGCGTTCTCTGAGCCTAACAGTTCGTATGGTGAAGGGCTGTTGGTAGCCAAAGGCAATCCGGACAATCTTCATAAATATGAAGACTTTGCCAAGTCCGATAAAAAAATCGCCATCATGGCAGGCGCTGATCAGCTGGAAATGATGCAGAAACTGGGCGTTGATGATGGCCGTATGGTCACCATTTCCAATAATGCAGATGCCATTTCTACTGTTTCAACGGGTCGTGCAGCAGCCTATGCGGCAACAAGCCTGACCGTGAGTGAGCTTGCCGGCAAGAGCGACAAGGTCGAGCCCGCAGCAAAATTCGAAGATCCCGTCATTGATGGCAAACCGGCACGTAGCTGGGGCGGATTTACGTTCTCTCAGAACTCGGATGATTTCCGCAAGGCTGTGAACGAAGAACTGGCCAAATTCAAGAAAACGCCTGAGTGGAAAAAGATCCTGACCGATTATGGCTTTACCGATCATGATCTGGAAGAATCCACCAAGCAGACGACAGAGCAGCTGTGCGCTGCGAAGTAATTCAGACGCAATTGGGCTAACCGGCAGGCACGACAGTGCCTGTCGTACGTTCAGCGGGTGTGATCATCGCAGCACCTGCTGATTCTCCGGCCAGTTCTCTGACATCCCATTGCAATTTCAGGTTGCGCTGCGACGATGAATGGCTGGCGGTTGGTGCTGCATCACCGCGGCCGCTCAATCGTCAAATTAATTCAAACAACACAAAAGGTGACAGATGGATTGGAACATATATCTGACGCCCCTTTTGCAGGGTGCGTGGGTAACCATTCAACTGACAGTCTATTCCACCATACTGGGTGCCATTACTGCCTTTGTTTTTGGTATAGGCAAACTTTCCAGTAACTGGTTCTATCGCGGGTTTTCAATCTGCTTTATTGAAATCTTTCGCGGCACATCGCTGCTGGTTCAACTGTTCTGGCTTTTCTTTGCATTACCCCTGCTGGGGCAGGCTTTGGGACTGGACTTTCGCATGGCGCCACTGGTGGCAGGCACACTGGCCCTGGGCTTCAATATCGGCGCCTACGGGGCAGAAGTGGTGCGCGGGGCAATTCAGGCTGTACCACGATCGCAATATGAGGCAGCCAAGGCACTGGATTTCACGCCGCGTCAGACACTTCGCTTTATCAGCCTGCCTCAGGCCATTCCTGAAATGATGCCCAGCTTCGGCAATCTGGCGGTGCAGAATCTGAAAGACACGGCACTGGTCTCTCTGATCAGCCTTGGTGACATGGCGTTCCGTGCAGAACAGATCCGCAACTATACCCAGGACAGTACAACTGTTTATACAATTTTGCTGTTCATGTATTTCGGTATGGCGCTGATTCTGACCGGTATCATGAAACTGCTTGAGCGGTCGGTTGGACGCTGGCGTGCGGGGAGGGCCTGATCATGCTATTAGGTATCGAATGGGACACAAGCAGCAACTGGGCGTTCGCCGTATCGATTCTTCCCATCCTGCTCAAGGGACTCATCATTACGCTGGAAGCGACCGTACTGGGATTCTTTGTGGCCATGGTTCTGGGCCTGATTCTGGCCGGCCTCAAAAGCGCAAGACTGGCCATCATTTCCTGGCCAGCAAAATTCATCACTGAATTCATTCGTGATACACCCTTGCTGGTGCAGCTTTTCTTCCTGTACTACGTGCTGCCGGAACATGGCATTGTTCTGCCGGCATTTCTGACCGGTGCACTGGCACTCGGTGTTCAGTACAGCGCCTATTTATCCGAAGTGTATCGCGCCGGTATTGAATCCATTCCGCGAGGACAGACAGAAGCCTCACGTGCGCTGGATCTGACTCCTGTGCGTACATTCGGCTTTATTATTCTGCCGCAGGCCATTCCGCGCATCATCCCGGCAATGGGGAATTATCTGGTCTCCATCATGAAGGATGTGCCGGTGCTGTCGGTCGTTACCGTACTCGAAATGCTGAACGTGGCAAAAATTATTGGCGATCGAACCTTCAACTATCTCATACCGTTATCCATGGTGGGTGCCATCTATCTGATTCTGACAATCGTCGCTTCGTATGGCGTGCGTTACCTGGACACCCATCTGCCTAAACGAGGAATACCATTACGATGAACAATCCGATAAATAATGAAAACCAGACGCCTGTCTCCGTCGAGGGGCAGCAGGAAGATATTGTGAACGTGGATGGTGAGGCAGCGCGCCTTGACACCGGCGAACCCATTATCCGCTTTGAAAAGGTGGTCAAGAAATTCGGTGATGTTACCGTTCTTGATGAACTGGATTTCGACGTGCGAAAAGGCGAGAAGGTCACGATTATCGGTCCTTCGGGCTCTGGTAAATCCACGGTGCTGCGTATTCTGATGACACTTGAAAACATCAATGATGGTGTCATTTATGTGACCGGTAAACCGTTATGGCATGAAGAGAAAAACGGTGAACTGGTGCCCGCCGGTGAAGACCATCTGCGTGAAATGCGCAAGGAAATGGGAATGGTGTTCCAGCAGTTCAATCTGTTCCCGCATATGACTGTGCGTCGCAATGTGACCGAAGCGCCGGTTCAGGTTCTGAAACTGTCCAAGGAAGAAGCCAACGAGCGCGCAGACAGGTATCTGGAACTGGTGGGGCTGTCAGATCAGAGTGATAAATTTCCCAGCCAGCTCTCGGGTGGGCAGCAACAGCGTGTAGCCATCGCCCGCGCGCTGGCGATGAAACCCAATATTATGTTGTTTGACGAGCCGACATCCTCCCTGGATCCTGAACTGGTGGGTGAAGTGCTTAACGTCATCCAGCGTCTGTCAGAAGAAGATGAACTGACCATGCTGCTGGTGACGCACGAGATGCAGTTCGCCAAGCAGATTTCCGATCGTGTCTGTTTCTTTGACAAAGGCAAGATTGTGGAGCAGGGGACGCCTGAAGAAGTACTGGCTAATCCTCAGGAGCCACGCACTCAGGAATTCCTGAAGAGCTTCATCGAGCAGCACTGATTATCGAACCGCACGAACAATGATGGTACTGCACAAGCGCCGGCAGTCGAGATGTACTAGCATTAGGTAACGACTATCACGCGCAGTGGTTATCGAGCCGTACGAACATGAGCAATTGAGAGGCGCGATAACCAGATATCGAAAAGATATCGAGCAGAACGATGTCCTGCGTCAGAATGCGATCATCGGCGGTCACCGTTATCATTGAGCCACTGTATTAGTTGCTCCTGAACGTTGCCGGCGAACTTGCGATACACCTGTTCACTGACAAAGCCCATATGCGGCGTCAGCATTACGTTCGGCAAGCCCAGCAATTCCGGATTGGCGCCGGGCTCATCGTCAAAGACGTCCAGCGCCGCGAAGCCGGGGCGACCCTGCGCCAGGGCCTGTACCAGCGCCGGCGTGTCAATCAGCGTGGAGCGGGAGGTATTGACCAAAAGCGACCCGGGCTTCATGAGTGGCAGTGTCCTGCTGTTGAGCAGCTTGCGTGTGGTATCTGACACCACAATATGCAGGGAGACCACATCCGATGCGGACAGCAAGGTTTCCAGAGAAACCGCTGTGGCATTTTCTTCGCTGGCGCGTTCCTGTGTCATGTGCGGACTCCATACCTGGATTTGCATGCCGAAGGCGCGTCCGACTGCGGCCATGCGTCTTCCAATATGCCCCAGACCAATCAGCCCCAGTGTCTTGCCTTCCAGGACTTCAGGCAGGTGTTCGCGGATGGCCTGACTACGCCAGGGTGACTGCGCAGACGTCATGAACAGGTCCGGCAATTTTTTCAGAGAGGCCAGAATCAGCGACCAGGCCAGTTCGCAGGTACTTGCCTTGGAGGGGCCGAACTCGGTGGGTGTAACTTCAATTCCGGCTTCCTGGGCAGCCGACTGATCCAGCGTGTTATTGCGTGTGCCGGTAAAAATAATACGTTTGAGATTGGGCAGCTGCGCGATCAAGGATTTGGGGAATGGTGTCCGATCTCGCATCAGCACAACGCAACGCGCATCCTTGAGCGCCTCGAGCAGCTGCGCGTCGCGCAAGCGGTCATGATGAATAGTCAACTGACTGCGATTTTGAATTTCGGACCAGTCAACAAGTCGCGTAAGTCCGTGTTCCCAGTCATCCAGTATCACAATTGAAGGCTTCATATCATGCTCCCCGGCATTTGAAACAGGCCGGGAATCGGGCGGCAAAGCACAGACGCCGATGACCAGCCTGGTATGCAAAACTGTATATTACCTTGTGTAGTACCGATACGCACAGAACTGTACCAGCGGGTGTCAACATCGCCAGGTTGAACGGCTGCGCCATGACGACAGCTATCGGTGAAAATAGGCCAGCAGCAATGAGACACTGACCACCGAAATGATGGTTGAAATAAATATCGATTGTGATACCAGTTCCGTATCCCGGTCGTACATGGTTGCCAGCATGAACGGACCCGTGCCGATGGGCAGGGCGGCCAGCAGCACCGCGGCTTCCCGTTGCACGGATGGCATCTCAAACACCCAGAATGCCAGCACGGCGGTGACAATCGGCAGAAAAAGCATTTTCATGAACAGGACCGCGCCCAATGCAGGATGAATTCGATTGCTGCGTGTCTGCGCAAGAAAAAGTCCGATGGTGACCAGAGCACACGGACTGGCAGAATTGCCCAGCAGGCGGGCCAGTTCCGAGATCGAAACCGGCAGCGTAATACCCAGACCCGACACAACCATTCCCGCAACGGGCGCCACAATGAGTGGATTCTTTGCCAGCGCTTTGGCCGTATGGAGCATACTTGTCCAGATGCTTAGATGTTTTTGCAGACCCGTTTCCAGACAAATGATGGACAGGGCAAACAGCACGCAGGCAGTCAGGATCATCGAGATAATGACGGGCGTCACGCCAGCCTGTCCATAGGCTAGCATGCACAGTGGCAGTCCCATATAACCACTGTTGCTGTAAGAGGCAGCCAGACTGGCAACACTATTGTCCGCAGGATGAAAGCGACGTCGCTGCCAGATCATGAACAGGGCAAACGTCGATACCATGCCGATGACGGTAGCAAGAATGAACGGTAGCTGATTCAGTTCTTCCCAGCCCACGCTGGCCATGGAATAGAACATCAGGGCGGGCAATGCAAGCCAGACAACGTAACTGTTCAGATGCTGGCTGGCCTGTTCGGGCAGAATCTGCCGACGCGCAGCAATATACCCGATCAGTATCAACGCAAAGACCGGGAAGGCGGAATTGATAACGGCACTCAAAATGACAACCTACTTGATATGACAGCCTATTTGAAGGCGGTTTCGATAAAGCTGCGCAGTTTGCGCGAATGAAGGCGTTCGCGAGGCATTTCGCGCAATTTTTCCAGCGCGAGCATGCCGATGCGCAAGTGTTGGCTGACCTGCTTGCGATAGAAGTCGGAAGCCATGCCGGGCAGTTTCAGTTCACCATGCAACGGTTTGTCGGAGACGCAAAGCAGGGTTCCATAAGGAACGCGGAAGCGAAAACCATTGGCGGCAATGGTGGCCGATTCCATGTCAAGTGCAATCGCCCTGGATTGAGAGAAGCGCTGTACTGGTTCATGCTGGTCGCGCAATTCCCAGTTCCGGTTATCGATGGTGGCGACGGTTCCCGTGCGCATAATACGCTTGAGTTCCCAATCGGACAGACCCGAAATTTCTTCCACCGCATGTTCCAGTGCAATCTGGATTTCAGCCAGCGGCGGCACAGGCACCCACAAGGGGAGGTCGGCATCGAGCACGTGGTCTTCCCGCACATAACCATGCGCGAGCACATAATCACCCAGACGTTGAGTATTGCGCAGACCTGCGCAATGGCCAAGCATAATCCAGGCAGATGGACGCAGTGTGGCAATGTGGTCGGTAATGGTTTTGGCATTGGACGGACCCACGCCGATATTCACAAGTGTGATGCCGTTGCCGTCTTCGCGTTTCAGGTGGTACGCCGGCATTTGCGGCAGTCGTTGCAGTTTCTGAGTCGGTTCAGACTGACCTTTGCGGGTGATATGGTTGCCGGGTTCAACCAGCGAACTGTAACCCGAAGAAGCATCCTCTATCAGTTGTGCGGCCCGGTTCACGAACTCATCCACATAAAACTGATAATTGGTGAACAGCACGAAATTCTGGAAGTGCTCGGGCGCCGTCGCCGTGTAGTGCTGCAGCCGATGCAGGGAATAATCGATTCGGGGCGCAGTAAATGGCGCCAGAGGACGAGGCAGACCAGGCTCATCGCGCAGGGTGCCGTTCACAATGGCATCATCCATGACCGCCAGGTCAGGCACATCAAAGTAATTTCTGAGCGAAGCGCCAATCGTATCAGCGTAAACGCCTTCCACGTACTGGCCGCCGGTGAAGGCAAAATGCAGCGGAATGGGAACATCAGACTCGCCCACTTCGACGGCTAGCTGGTGGTTTTTCATGATCAGTGCAATCTGCTCCAGCAAATAGCTGCGAAAGTGCTGGGGTTGCGTGATGGTCGTCTGGTACAGACCCGGTTCCGTGGTATGCCCATATGACAGACGTGAATCTACTTCCTGATGATCCGGGACATGAAGCCGGATGGCCGGGTAACAGGCGCGAGTACGGCGGGCTGGGGTGGTTTCGCCGCTGACATAGCGGTAAAAGGATTCGCGAATGAACAGTGTATTGCGTTCGTAAATTCGTAACAGTTCTTCGTAAGCCAGAGCCGGATCACGAAAACTGGAAAAACCAATTCTTTTGGGAGAATAAAAGGTCGAAGGCGGACTTTGCGGTGTACTCATGAGTATGCATGCGTTGTAGCGGTCATCGGGAGGCGGCCCGCATTCAGCAAAAATCCTGACTGAAATTGACGCCGCTTTACTGTCCTGAAGTATATTCTGTCATTATGACACGTTAAAATCCTGCCACATCGAAAGTCCGCCATTGTGACTGGGGCTTATCATCCCGGCCCGGGTCCGGGGCGGAAAGTAAACGCATGACATCGTGAACGGAGTAATAGATGGACATACAGCATATAGAGAGTTTCTGGCCTTATTTCCAGCGCTTTGCCATTGACGTGGTAGTTGCGCTGGCCATTCTTGTCATCGGCTGGGCCGTATCCCGCTGGCTCGGCAATCTGGTACAACGTTTAAGCGCCCGATCAGACCGGATCGATCCGACCATCATCCCCATGTTGCGTACCGTGGTGATCTGGAGCATTCGCATATTCACCATTATTGCGGTGCTGTCACAGTTTGGCGTACAGACCGCCAGTCTGATTGCCGTTCTGGGTGCTGCCGGACTTGCCATTGGCCTGGCCCTGCAGGGAACGCTGCAAAATATCGCCGCCGGTATCATGCTGCTTGGTTTGCGGCCGCTACGCGCCGGCGAAAGCGTGACTGTTGCGGGCGGCATTTCCGGGACAGTGGATGAGGTTGGGCTGTTTCTGACCCGTATCGTGCAGGGCGACGGCATTCAGGTCACCATACCTAATAGTACGGTCTGGAACGGCAATATCACCAATCTGAGTCGTAATCACAATCGTCGTATGGACGTTCCTGCTTTCATTCGTTATGGCGAAGATGTGAATCGCGCCATTGCTGTGCTGCGCAAGCTGATCGACGAACAGCCTACCGCATTGAAAATGCCCGAACCTA
>JBEBTQ010000053.1:0-12869 GCA_040393685.1 Advenella kashmirensis
TTCATTTTTCATGATGTTCCTTTTACAGTTAGAGGTTCGTGAGTAAAAATGTCTATTGGTTCTGAACAGCGCGATCTTCAATCGTGATAGCCGCCCATTGCTCCATCACGCGTGCAACATCAGAGATGTCCGCATTGTCTCCAAAGGTCGCTGTTGTAATGGCCAGCATTTCCCTGATGGCCACGCTGACGGGCATTGGGATGCCCATCGAGGCCGCTTCCTCAATACACAACGTCACATCCTTGTGCGACAGCTTGTTGGCAAATCCGACCTGAAAGCGGCGACTGAGTACCTCGTTGGGAATTTTGTGGGTGGTTGCTGTATTGCGGCCACTGCTGGCATTAATGATTCCCAGAAGCGTCGTCGGTTCGACACCCGCTTTGACGGCCATTGAAATGGCTTCGGACGAAGCCACCAGTGCGGCGGCCGATAGCATATTGTTTGCCAGCTTTGCGGCCTGAGCCAGGCCCGGCTTTTCCCCGGCATACAGGATTTTCCCCAGCACACCCAGTATCGGCTCGATTTCCTGACGACAATGTTCAGGGCACGACACCATGAGGGTCAGTGTGCCTGCGGTCGCCCCCGTTACACCGCCGCTCACTGGGGCTTCCACCCAGTCAATATCATGCTGGCTGACCTTCGCATGTGCCTGTCGCGCAGCACGGATCCCGATAGTGGATAAATCCACGACCCGGCGTACCTGTTTGCCCTTCACCAATTGAGACAGGACGTCTTCGACAATCGCCGGCGTGGGCAGGCTCAATAAAACTGTTTCCACCTGATCTGCCACCGCCTGCACACTCTCGTGAATGCTGGCACCCGCCGCTTTGGCTGCGTCCAATATGTCGGCTGAAGTATCGAACACATGAACTTCACGGCCCGATTTAAGCTGATTAACCATCATGGGAAAACCCATGCGCCCCAGGCCGATAAATCCAATCGTTTGGCTATCCAAGAAAATCTCCATATGTCTGATTGTCATACAATATGGCGATACTACATTTTATATTCAGCCAGAAATATAGGGGTTAACCCTGAAATTGAGCCGTTTTCAGGGCGAGCAAATACCTGCACGCACGTAAGTGCGATGTGAAAAAGTCATGGAGGGGAATCAGGTGGGATCAGGGGGATCGAAGATCGATCAGGTCATTCAGAGGGTCGGCTTATTCTATCGGCAGGCCGCCTCTGGCTTTGCTCATTTCGCGCATCAGGTCAATCAGAAGTGCATACATTTGGCTGGCGGCAGGTGACAGGCTTTGCCCTGGCCTTGTAACCAGGCCGACAGTACGCGCGATAGTGGGCTGATGCAAACGGACAAACGCGAGCCTGTGCCTGCGAGCAGGGCGAGCCAGGATAGGCAAAATCGTCAGTCCCAGTCCGGACTGTACGCTAGCCAGCAGCGAGCTACGGTTGGTGACTATCATGTCAGGATCGGTAATCCATTGTGGAATGTCCGGATGGCGCAACGCCTCGAATGTGGCATTGCCGATCAGTCGCTCTGCTTTCAGGGCAGACCATTCAAGAGGTTGCTGACCACTTGCCAGCCGATGCGAGGTCGGACAAATAATGCCGAATTCGTCACGCGCAATCGGCATAAAGGTCAGCCGGGGATCTTCGGCCAACAGGCCAGCAATACCAATATCAACTTCACCGCTCAGGACCAGTTGCCGCACAGACTGGGAGGGAGCGTCTACCGCTCGGACACGGACCTGAGGACACTGTTCGG
This sequence comes from Advenella kashmirensis, assembly GCA_040393685.1. Taxonomy (GTDB): domain Bacteria; phylum Pseudomonadota; class Gammaproteobacteria; order Burkholderiales; family Burkholderiaceae_B; genus Advenella; species Advenella kashmirensis_C. The sequence goes on from JBEBTQ010000053.1 coordinate 1,727, forward strand.
TATACCGATTGAGAATATCTGGCAGCCACTCATCTGCAAGTGAGGGCATAACGGCCAACGACACCGACCCCTGTCTTGCATGTGCCAGCTCATGTGTTTCGTGACGAATACGATCATGCGTGGCCAGCAGTTCGCGAAAAAGAGGCAACAAACTCAGGCCCAAAGGCGTGGGCACGGCGCGTTTGCCCGGCTCGAACAACGGCCCGCCCACCTGTCGTTCCAGATCATCCATCGACGCGGATACCGCACCCTGCGAACGAAAAGTGGCTTTGGCCGCCTCAAGAAAACTGCCATTTTCCACCGCCGCTACAAACTGACGCAAATGCTGAATTTTGAAGGGCTCTGTCATAAATCACTCGTACCTTAATTCAGATTTTCCAAATTTTAATTCAATAACTTTGGTTTGACAAAATTCTTGCTCGCAGCCGATCATAAGGCATATTCAACAAGGAGGACCCATGACACCAGATATTCGTAAAGTTGTTTCCTATATCGAAGAAACACACATAGAGGGAGGAAAACAGGCGTCGCGGCCATTATTAATGGTGTTGAGCGCTGCCGTCGTAAAGAACCCGTGGGCCGGTATGCCTTTTACGGAAGACCTCCGCCCGGAAATTCTGCGGATTGCGCCGCCGCTGGGCAAATTGCTGGTAGAGCAAATTCTGAAATACGCCGGTTCAGGCGAGCAAGTGGAAGGCTATGGCAAGGCTGCCGTCGTCGGCGCCGACGGTGAGGTCGAACATGCCTCAGCTTTGATTCACACTTTGCGATTCGGCAACCAGTATCGCGACGCGGTAGGAGGCACCAGCTATTTGAGCTTCACCAATTTTCGGGGTCCGATGGGATGCCCTATTGTCGTCCCCATGATGCATAAAAATGATGAAGGAATGCGGTCGCATTATCTGACGGTACAAACCACAATTGCCGATGCGCCCGCCGCCGACGAAATTGTCGTCGCCCTTGGCGCAAGCATTGGAGGACGGCCGCATCACCGTATCGGCGATCGTTATCAGGATCTGAAGGACCTGGGTCTGCAATCGATTGAACAGGAACGCGCATGAGCCTCGGTTCTCATGTTGTGCGCAGCGGTTCGGGTGCACCTGTCGTACTGATCCATGGCGTCGGACTCGACCTGACCATATGGGACGAATTAGTGCAAGCACTGCCGGAGCGATTTGAATGGATTCGCTTCGACATGCTGGGACATGGGGCCACACCACTGTGCTCTTGTGAACCTGACCTGGATTCCTATGTGCATCAGTTACACAATGTACTGCAGGATCAGAACCTGCTTCGGCCGTGTATCGTCGGTTACTCCATGGGCGGCCTCGTTGCCGGGCGCTTTGCTGCGCTATATCCCCAGCGCGTGAAGAAGCTTGTGCTGATGAGCACCGTTTCCCGGCGCACTGAGTCCGAACGCAGATCAGTTCTGGACAGACTGGAATCGGCCGAAACCGATGAAAGCGGCGCCAGTACGGAAGTCTCGATTGAGCGATGGTTCTCTCCTTCGTTCATTCACTCCAACGCAGAGCGGATTGCCAGGCTCAGACGACAATTGCTTGCAAATAAAAAGGAGGATTTTCTGGCCGCTTACCGTATTTTTGCTCGTTCCGACGAGGTCTTGATGACCGCTGCGCCTCACATCAAATGCCCGACACTGGTCATGACCGGTGAGCAGGATCCGGGATCGACACCGGCAATGGCGCGTGCCTTGTCTGAAGCCATTCCCGGTTCGTCACTTACCGTAGTTCCAGAACAAAAACATATGCTGCCGGTTGAAGGCGTTTCGCAAGTGGCAGCAATATTGGCAAATTTTTTTGAACAAGATCATCAGATCGACTGACTGGGCCAGTCAGAGAAACAGATCAACAAATTTGGAGACAGCCATGAAACGAAGAGAAGCACTGGCAACACTCGCCGCACTGGCATCATCAGCATATTTGGGGATAGGGCACGCCCGCGAACCGAACAAAATACCCTTGCACGTAATCGTACCTTTCCCGCCTGGCGGAGGCACTGACGTACTCGGACGAGCGCTGGGATTTCGTATGGAACAAGAACTCAAACGCACGATCGTCGTCGAAAACAAGCCCGGTGCCAGCGGCATCGTAGGTGCAGAATATGTGGCAAAAACCAAGCCGGACGGCAATACATTGCTATTTTCCGGATTAGTCCCATCAGTGCGTTACTACAATCGCCCGTTGACCGATCTTGGATCGGAACTGTCTGCCGTCTGCACAGTGGCACGCTCTCCCTATCTGGTGGCAGTCAATCCTAACGTACCGGCAAAATCACTGCAGGAACTAATACAACTGGCCAAAAAATCGCCCAGAAGCGTGACTTTCGGCTCTCCAGGCAATGCGACGCCGCAGCATCTGGCAACAGAACGCTTCAGTACACAGGCTGACATCGATATGCTGCATGTGCCATATCGCGGTACAGGTCCAATGATGACCGATTTGCTAGGTGGACAAATCCAGCTTGTATTTGCGACGATCGCCGCAGCAGAACAGCACGTCAAAAACGGTCGCTTGCGGGCATTGGCAGTATCAAGCGCCGAGCGGCTCTCGCGTTTTCCCGAGGTCCCAACGGTAAGCGAAGCAGGTCTATCCGATTTCACCGCCGAGATCGCATTTGGAACGTATGTTGCAGCCGGCACATCCGCCGATCTCATTGCTCCGTTAAATGACGCAGTCAATAATGCCCTTCAGGACAACGCAGTGCGCTCAAAACTCGTCGAACAGGGATTTATCCCCGTCGGAGGCACGCCTGAAGATTTGCAGAAACGTCTTGTTGCCGAAGTGAAAGCTGTGGCCGATCTCGTGCGGACAGGACGGGTCAAAATTGACTCGGTCTAAACCAGGTCTATTTACCAGCCGGTGCTGGTAGTGATCGTAGAGCCGGGATTCAGCGCATCAAAACTGCGAGTCAGAAAGTCCAGCAACAGGTTCATTCGGGCAGTCAGATGTGGCTGCTCCCGGTAGACAGCATAGATATCGGCATTGGGTGTGGAGTAATTGCCCAGTACTTGCACCAGCCTTCCGCTGCGCAGATATTTGGCTACATCCCATTCGGCGCGCATCACAACGCCATGTCCTTCCAGTGCCCACTGCACACCCACGTAACCGTCATTGGTAATCAGGTTGCCGGTAACGGGGATCTTCTCTGTACTCTTACCATTACTCAGAATCCATTCCGAGTAAGGTAACTCATCCTGCTTGATCACAATACAGTTGTGTTTAAGCAGATCCTGCGGCGTCGCGGGCATGCCGGCACGGCCCAGATAGGCGGCCGAGGCGACCAGCAGGCGGCGATTCTCAGCAAGCAATCGGGTCTTCAGATTCCGGTCGGGTGGTTTGCCGAACTGAATCGACAAGTCAAAGGCGTTGTCGCTCACAGGTGGCGGAAACGGCGTCAGAAACAGCTGAATAGTAATGGCCGGATATTTCTTCACGAAGCGGGAAATCAGCGGCTGTATATAACTTCTGCCAAAACCCAGCGTGGCATTCACCCGAATCAGTCCCTCCGGTTCAGATTTGAGCTTGAACATCTCCCGGTCAAGCGCTTCGATCTGCCCAAGAATATTGCGAGCGTGTTCCAGATAAACCATCCCCTCGGCAGTGGGGCTCATGCGCCTGGTACTGCGATTCACAAGTGTCATACCCAGACGCGCTTCCAGCTGTATCAGACGCTTGCTGGCAGCCGAAGGTGTCACTCCCAGTCGCAACGCCGCCGCCGACAGACTCCCTGCGGTCATGAGCGCATCAAAGAAGTACAAATCGGCAGAATGGCGTAAATCATGCTTCATGGATTTTCAACTTTCAGGCACAAATCCTGTGAAATTAGTCGCATTTTAACACTCACAAATATTTCTAGAATATAGCCAGCTTTTATCTTCTGGAGACCATTCGTGAAAACATTCAAAATCGCATGTATCCCCGGCGATGGCATCGGCAAGGAAGTGATTCCTGCCGGCCAGACCGTGCTGCAGACGCTTGCCGATACACTCAAGCAGTTCTCATTTGAATTTACCGAGTTCGACTGGGGCGGCGACTACTATCGCAAGCATGGCGTCATGATGCCCGAAGACGGCCTGAACGCTCTGTATGACAAGGACGCCATTCTTTTCGGTTCTGCCGGCGACCCGGACATTGCCGACCACATCACCTTGTGGGGTCTGCGCCTGAAAATCTGTCAGGGACTGGATCAGTATGCCAACGTGCGTCCTACCCGGATTCTGCCAGGCATCGACGCCCCCTTGAAACGCTGCCAGCCCAAAGACCTGGACTGGGTCATCGTGCGCGAAAACAGTGAAGGCGAATATTCCGGTGTGGGTGGTCGTGTTCATCAGGGGCATCCGCTGGAAGCCGCTACCGATGTCTCCATGATGACCCGTGCAGGCGTCGAGCGCATCATGCGGTTTGCATTCGAACTGGCACAATCGCGCCCTCGCAAACAGCTGACCGTTATTACCAAGTCCAATGCACAGCGTCACGCCATGGTCATGTGGGACGAAATTGCAGTTGAAATTGCCAAAGAATTCCCCGACGTTAAATGGGACAAGGAACTGGTAGACGCCGCTACTGCACGCATGGTCAACAAGCCAGCCACGCTCGACACCATTATTGCCACCAACCTGCACGCCGACATCCTGAGTGATCTTGCCGCCGCACTGGCAGGCAGTCTTGGCATTGCACCTACAGGAAATATCGATCCGGAGCGTCGCTACCCCTCAATGTTTGAACCCATCCACGGCTCTGCATTCGACATCATGGGCAAAGGTCTGGCCAATCCGATTGGTACCTTCTGGTGCGCGGTCATGCTGCTGAGCCATCTGGGCGAAGATCAGGCAGCATCCGTGCTGATGCAAAGCATAGAGAATGCCACGGCAGACCCTGCCCTGCACACCGGCGATCTTGGCGGCAAAGCCACCACCGCACAGGTGACCGAAGCCGTTTGCCAGTACATTCGCAATCACGCAAAAACACAGAAAGCGGCTTAAGCCGATAGTGGAGCAGACATGCTATATCAATCTATCAATAAAACAGTGAACAGTCCTGTAAAACCTGTCCGGCGCTCATTGGCGCTGCTGCTGGGCGTCGTCCTGGCCGCATCGGGCAGCGCAGTGAGCGCTCAATCGTACCCCGATCAACCGGTCAAACTGGTAGTGCCCTTTCCTGCAGGTGGCACAACCGATGTTCTGGCTCGCGCGTTGGGCCAGAAGCTGGCAGAAAAAATCCACCAGCCGGTCATCATTGAAAACAAACCAGGCGCAGGGGCCACTATTGGTGCAGAATACGTTGCCCGGGCCAAACCGGACGGCTATACACTGCTGATGGGCGCTGTGCATCACACCATCGCGACCACGTTCTACCGATCATTGCGTTATGACTTTCAGAAGGACTTCGCACCTGTTACCACAGTTGCCATGGTGCCGAATGTGATGGTGGTCAATAACAAAGTGGGCGCAAAAACAGTGGCTGAATTGGTGGACCTTGCCAAACGGGAGCCAGGCAAACTCAGTTTTGGTTCCAATGGTGTGGGCACCGGGCAGCATCTGATCGGGGAACGTGTCCAGTTAATGAAGGATATCAAGCTGCTGCACGTTCCTTATAAAGGCAGTGGTCCACTGACCACAGACCTGCTAGGTGGACAGGTGGATATGTCATTTGACACAATCACAACTGTGTTGCCGTATATCAAGGAAAAGAAACTGACCGCACTTGCCGTCACAACGGGCACTCGTTCGCCTGCCCTGCCAGACGTTCCCACGCTGGACGAATCAGGCCTCAAAGGCTTTGATGATGGAACCTGGTTCGGTATTCTTGCTCCCCAGGGCACACCAGGCGATACGGTCAGCTTTCTGAGCAAAAATCTGACCGAAATCATCAAGTCCGATGCCTTCAAAAAAGACATGGACAAAATCGGTGCTGAAGTCATTGGTGACACGCCCGAGCAAATGCAAAAGCGCATTGCCGATGACACAAGCCGTTATGCAGAACTGGTGAACCGCCTGCAGCTCAAGGCGAATTGAAATGGCTGGGCAGGCCGGCCGTGCTAGCCGGTTTGCCCGCTGCCCTCACCCTGGATAGTCACAACCAGACTTCGCGGTCCACCGTGATTGCGATGCTCGCACAGATAAATGCCCTGCCAGGTTCCTATATTCAGCGCGCCGCGCGTGATTGGCAGTGTCAGCGAACACCCGAGAAGACTGCTTTTGAAATGCGCAGGCAGATCATCGCTGCCTTCGTAAGTATGCGTGTAATAGGGTTCATCCTCTGGTACGAGATGATTGAAGTAGCTTTCAAAATCCACACGAACAGACGGATCCGCATTTTCATTAATCGTCAGGGCAGCCGAGGTATGCTTGAGAAACACATGCATGATCCCGACGCGCACACCGGCAAGCTCAGGCACCTGCCTGAGAATTTCATCGGTCACCAAATGAAACCCTCTGGGACGTGCTTTCAATTCAAATTCTTTCTGAATCCACATGATCGTATACCTGCGTTGTCTTGATGATTTCGCCAGTGATCTGGCCATCGCAGGCTTATACTAAATCAATTCAGACGGGAATGTCATCAAACCAGAGCGTTCCTCGGCGCGCAGGATATTTCCAATAATGTGATGCCGGTCCATGGCTACCGGACCAGCGCTGCACCGCGCCCCCTGTCGTGTGATGCGCATGCATTGCTGGTCCAGGACTCCCGGACCAACTCAGCACTCACTTACTTCAGCTTGAAATCCATCGCCTTCAACAATGTCGCCCATTCTTTCTGCTCTTTCTCCAGATAGACTTTGGCTTCCTGGGCTGAACCGCCTATGACCGTATTACCTTCAGTTTCCATGCGCTTGACATATTCCGGGTCTTTGCTCACCTGCATAAATGCCTTGCTCACACGGTCGACCGCTTCCTGAGGCATATTTGCAGGGCCGACAATCATTTTCCAGTCCACGGCATTGAAACCCTCATATCCCTGCTCCGCCACGGTGGGCACGTCTGGCATGGCAGCAATCCGCTTGCTGGAGGTTACCGCCAGTGCACGCAAATCCTTGTCGGCGATCAGATTGATCACAGAAACCGGGGATGCAAACATATAGTCGGTCTGCCCGCCAATCAATTCGGTCAGCGCAGGCGAAGCACCTTTATAAGGAACATTCAGCACCTTGATGCCGGCCTTGTAGGAAAGGATCTCCCCAGCCAGATGACCCACAGTTCCCACCGTCGCCAGAGCCTGCTTCAACTGACCGGGCTTTGCCTTGGCTGCCTCAACCACGTCGGCCAGCGATTTATAAGGAGAATCGGCCTTTACCACCAGCACCATGGGCAGTTCGGCGACCACGCCCACCGGCGTGAAATCCTTGGTCGCGTCAAACTTCATGTCGTTCATAATGATCGGGTTGACGGCAAGATTCGAGGTCTGCCCCATCCCCATCGTCAGGCCATCCGGTTTGGCTCGTGCGACCTGCATCATGCCGATATTGCCACCGGCACCCGGTTTGTTTTCAATCACAAACTGAATATCATTGTCTACCTGATGGATTTTCTCGGCAATGATTCTAGTAATACTGTCAGTGCCACCACCTGGCGTATAAGGCACAATCATGCGCACAGGCCGCTGCGGCCAGCCTTCGGCGTGTGACGTGCCACACGCCAGGCTTGCAGCCAGCAACATACTACCGGCCAGGCCGGTCATCAGTGTTTTCTTGAACATCCTTGTCTCCAATCTTTTGTTTTTAAGCGTTGAAATAGTTGTCTTATGCCACGTTCATCGTTGCCTGAAGCACAGAACCCGTGGCAGATTCAGTAATCAGCAAAGTTTCACATTTGTCATCCGTGAAACAGAAATTCGTAACCGTCTTGCCGGCAACAGAGCGCAGAATGTGTGAGCATTCTCCGTTGGCCTTGTAGACAAATACACAGCCTAACGACGCATGCGCAACAAACAACCGGCCTTTGTTATCCAGCGCAATGCCATCAGGGCCACTGGTGCCAAACAGCGAGCAGAATCTGCCGGTCTTCGATACGGAGCCATCAGCCAACAGCGGCGCGCGCCACACGGCGTTATCACGAGTGGCAGCAACAAACAGTACCAATTTATCTTCGTCCACTACGATGCCATTCGGACTGGGAACATTGTTCAGCAGACAGTCCAGCCTGCCTGAATCCAGGCAATAACGATAGACGGCGCCGGTAGGATCATGCAGACCGGTTTGCCCCTGATCGGTGAAATACACCTGTGATTCATCACGAGTGACATACAGATCATTCAAACCCTTGAAAGACTGTGCATTGCGCCTTGCCAGCAATGGCTCGACGGTTTTTGCTTTCGGATCACAGCGCAGCAGACCCTTGCGATAGTCAGTGATCAGCAGCGTGCCATCGCGCAGAACCTTCATTCCATTGGGTTCGCCATCGTACTGCACGACAAGCTCCCATTCTTTCTGTGCAGAGATCCGGAAAATCCGCCCGTAGGGAATATCAACAATGTACAGATTGCCCTGTCCATCCATGGCGGGTCCTTCAATGAAGGAATGCAGCGCCTCTCCGCCCTTATTCGCCCTTGCCCAGTCGGAAACGGTGTCGTGGCAGCGCAGATGATCCGGCATCGCACTCCACACTGTCGTATCTATGCGCCTCGGTTCGTCGTCCAGATAAAACATGACCTGGCCTCTATTGTTTTTCCAGACCGGCACGCTCAGCGATACCGTTCCAGCTGTCTATTTCAGATGAAATCTGTTTGGTAAAGTCAGCCGAGCTGCTGCCTACTGTCTGCGCCCCCATCTTCTCAAACGAAGCCCGCAGTGATTCATCTGCTACGGCCTTCTTTACCAGCCCGTTCAGCGTCTCGATAACATCTGGTGGCGTACCGGCGCGGGCAACAAGACCAAACCAGTTCTGCACTTTGTAATCGGGCAGTCCCGCTTCGGCGAATGTAGGTACGTCGGGCAGTTGCGACAGGCGCTCGGGACTGCTGATGGCCAGTGCCTTCACTTTGCCACTACTGATCTGTGGAATGGCCGTTGGCGTCGCACTGATTTCTACGTCCACCGTGCCGCCCACCAGCGCCAGCAGAGCCTCTCCCGCCCCCTTGTAGGGCACGTGCAGCAGCTTGATACCGGCTTCATGCTGGAACACTTCAACTGCCAGATGTGTAGAGCTGCCTTTCCCACCCGAGCCGAATGTCAGCGATTCAGGTTTTTCCTTGGCGGCTTTAACCAGATCATCCACAGAATTAAACGGTGAATTGGCAGGAACAATCAGAATGACGGGCGTAGAAGCCACGTTGGCCACCGGTGCGATATCTTTGATCGGATCCCAGGACAGCTTCTTGAACACGGCTGGCAACATCGCATAGGTTGTGTCATTCATCAGCAGCGAATAACCATCGGGTTTGGCACGCATCACAGATGAAGTTGCAATCGTTCCGCTGGCGCCAGGCTTATTCTCCACAACAAAAGACTGTTTTGACGCTTCCGACATCTGCTTTGCCAGCATGCGGGCAACATAATCAGTCGTGCCGCCTGGAGAATAAGGAACCGTAATGGTGACGGCGCGCGCAGGATAAGTCTCCTGGGCCGCTACCGGCGAACTCATTGGCAATTGGGCAAGCAGAACTGCAGCAAATGCAGTTGCAATTTTTTTCATGGTTGTCTCCTATTCTGTGGCAATCACATTATTTGCCAGCAGTGTCTCTATCTGTTCTTCTGTTAATCCGGCATCCTGCAGAATACTCAGGGTGTGCTCACCGAGTCGCGGCGGATTCATACGCACGCCCAGCCGCTCGCCAGCCATGCATAGCGGAAGCAGCGGCACATTGGTTTGCCGTCCATCGGGCATCTGCATCGGCGCCAGACCGCCAGTCTTGAGCAGATGTTCATCATCAAGCAGTTCTTCCGGCCGCGAAATGGGCGCAAACGGAAGCACATTCGCCTCAAACTTCTGTGCCAGTTCCTGCTTGGTAAAGCCGGCAAGTCGTTGCTGAAGCAGAGGCAGCAGCCACGATCGGGCCTGCACTCGCTGATTGTTGGTTTTGAGGTCGGCGTTTTCCAGCAGATCCGGGAAATTGAAGGCTTCACAAAAGATTTTCCACTGGGTGTCACTCACCACTGCCAGGAAAATCTGCTCGCCATCTTTCACATTGAATACGTCATAAATGGCCCAGGCTGAAATGCGACTGGGCATGGGACTGGCCGCCTTGCCGGTCACCACGTATTGCATCATGTGCTGGGCAACCAGGAAAATATTATTCTCGAACAGGGCACTTTGCACCTGCTGTCCCTTCCCTGTCAAATCACGCTCGCGCAGCGCGGCCATCACACCAATTGCGCCGAACATGCCGCCCATAATGTCATTGACACTGGTTCCTGCGCGTATCGGATCACCTTCGCGGCCCGTCATATAAGCCAGACCACCCATCATCTGCACCACTTCATCCAATGCCGTGCGATGCTCGTAGGGACCAGGCAGGAAACCCTTGTGGCTCACATAAATCAGTCCGGGATTGGTTTTTGACAAGTCCGCATATCCCAGACCCAGTTTGTCCATGGTACCTGGCTTGAAATTCTCACTCACCACATCTGCTGATGCAATCAGATCCTTCACCAGTGACAGGCCCTGTTCTGACTTCAGATCAACAGCCAGGCTTTTTTTATTACGATTGAAAGTAGGAAAAAAACCTGAGCCCGAACCCAGAAGATTACGTGTGTTATCTCCTTTTATCGGCTCAATCTTGACGACCTCCGCACCCAGATCGGCAAGAATCAGACCGCAAGTGGGTCCCATCACCATGTGCGTAAATTCAATTACCTTAACGCCTTCATAAGGCAGTATCTTCTTTGTCATATCACGCCTGTGGTTGAAAATTCAAAGGCAGGCCCGCTTCGGCAACCATGCCATACACCTCTTCCTGAGGCACGCCGGCCCGCAATGGCGCACGCGCCGCAATCAGCTTGTCAATATTGACACCGGTATCAATTCCCATTGCCTCGAACATGAAGACCAGATCCTCGGTCACCACATTGCCCGACGCGCCTGGCGCATAAGGGCAGCCACCAAGACCGCCCAGCGAGGCATCAAAGGTACGCACGCCCACGTCATAGGCTGCCAGATTATTGGCAATGCCCAGGCCGCGGGTATTAT
>JBEBTQ010000054.1:0-12649 GCA_040393685.1 Advenella kashmirensis
ACAGACCCTTGGCGCGCGCAGTGCGTACAAAATCTTCCTGAATCACCTCAACAAACGACGCCCGTGTGAAGCGCGCCATAATGGCAGCAACCGCAGCGCCCAGTGTGATGGAGGGCAGAATATAATGCTGCCAGGTCGTCGCGCCAACAGAAGGCAGCCAGCCCAGATTCACGGCAAAGATCTGAATCAGAATCATGCCCAGGGCAAAGGGTGGAAACGAAATGCCGGACACCGCCAGCGTCATGAACAGACGATCCGGCCAGCGATTGCGCCACACGGCAGAGACCACACCAATAATCAGACCGAAGATCACGGACCAGATCATACTTGTGATGGTCAGCATCAGGGTTGGCATGAAGCGCGCGGCAATCTCGGTCAGTACGGGACGCTTGGTGCGCAGCGACGTACCCAGGTCTCCCTGGGCCAGATTGACCAGGTAATGGCCAAATTGCTGCGGCAGCGGCAGATCCAGACCCAGTTGCTCACGGATGTTCTGTACTGTTTGTGCATCGGCATCGGGGCCGGCGGCCAGCCTTGCCGGATCACCGGGCAGCATATGGACAAACAGGAAGACCACCACACAGACCAGAATCAGAGTGGGGATCATTCCAAAAATTCGTTTTACCAGATAGGAAAACATGGTTGAATCCAAAGGCTCGCGATGCCCGGAGGCATCGCGAATATTTCAATTGCAGCAATTGCGGATCAGGCCGGAAAGAAAAAATTCTCGAGCCTGAATCACATCCGCAATTCCTGTCACGTTAGAACAATGAATCGCTTGAGGATCAGTCCTTCAGGTCCAGGTCCTTGAAGTAATACGATGCATCTGGCATGACTTCAAAGCCTTCCAGCTTTTTGCTGCGGGCCGCTACGGTATCAGCCGTGTTCAGGAAGATCCATGGTGCATCTTTGTAGATCTGCTCCTGGGCATCCTTGTACAGCTCTGTTTTTTTGACCTTATCCGTGGTCTTCAGGGCATCAGCCAGATCTTTGTCAACCTGCTCATTTTTGTAGTAAGAGAAGTTGCCGAAGGTTGGTGGCCATGCATCGCCTGCCAGCAATGGACTCAGTGCCCAGTTGGCCTCGCCGGTAGAGGCAGACCAGCCGATGTAGTACATACGTACCTTGGCGTCCTTGGGTTCCTTGACAGTCTCAACCCGTTGAACACGCTGACCGGGCTCAAGCGCTTCCACGCTGACCTTGACGCCTACCTGACGCAATTGCTGCTGAATGAACTGAATGGCTTTGACGGACGTACCATCATTGTAGGCGCTCCAGAGCGTGGACTCGAAGCCCTGAGGATAGCCCGCTTCTGCCAGCAGTTCACGTGCCTTTTTGGGGTCATAAGGCCATGCTTTCATTTTGTGTGAGAACTCGACTTTGTCCGGTACGACGCTGTCTGCCGTACGGGCATAGCCATTGAACACCACTTTGTTCAGCGCTTCCTTGTTGATCGCATAGTTCATGGCTTCGCGCACTTTCGGATTATTGAAAGGCTTGAACTGCGTGTTCATCGCAACATAACGCGCAATGATGGAAGGCTTGGCGATCAGATCAATTTTGTCATTTTTCTTAAGAACAGGGGCCTGCTCATAAGGAATCGGATAGGTGAACTGGGCTTCGCCTGTCTGCATGACGGCAGCACGCGTGTTGTTGTCGGTCACAACGCGGAAGTTGATGGAATCGACTTTGGCGATATGATCTTTATCCCAGTAGCCATCGAATTTCTTCATTTTCACGTTCTGGCCAGGGTTCCATTCCTCAAAGACGTACTGGCCGGTCCCTGTGGGATGCAGATTGATGTCCTTGCCATACTTTTTCAGTGCGGCTGGCGAAATGATCATGGCTGACGGGTGTGCCAGATTGTTGATGAACGCAGAGAACGGTTCCTTGAGCGTGATTTTCACCGTTGTCGGATCCACCACCTCGATCTTATCGATACCTTTGAACTGGTTGTATCGGGCCAGCGCATTTTTACGATCCAGAACGCGCTCAAAATTGACTTTCACAGCCTCGGCATTGAAGTCGGTACCGTCGTGGAATTTGACGCCTTCGCGCAATTTGAATGTATAAGTCAGACCATCTTCGCTGACTTCAAAGTCTTTTGCCAGAATCGGATGGATTTTGAAATCCAGATCGAATCCGAACAGACCCTCATACCATCCCTTGCCCACTGCCTGGGACTGAGTGGAATTGGTATTGTAAGGATCCAGTGAATCAAAGCCATAGGGGACCGCAACGGTCACGTCCTTGGCCGCCAGCGCGGCCTGCGAGAATGCCATGCCCAGCATCAGGGCTGGGACCAGCATTGTGCAGCGTAAACGAAAAGATGACATATGAACTCTCCCTGCTGAGAATAATAAAGTTAACTACATTTGTTATAAGAAAAACCGGCGCCTGTTATGTAAAGCCGACGCCTGATAAACATAAAGCCTGCGCTTAATAAACGCCTACCGAATGACGGGCGACATAATGATCGTCTCCGACACGTTCCAGCGCGGCAACAACAGGCTCATCGCCAACGGGTCGCACCGGGCTGGGTATTTCACCTGCCATCAATGCAGACATGCGGTGGCGTCTGTCGGGATCGGCAATGGGCACCGCAGCCATAAGCTTTTGCGTATAGGGGTGTTGCGGATTTTCGAAAATTTCCCGACGAGATCCCAGTTCAACAATCTGTCCCAGATACATGACGGCCACGCGATGGCTGATACGTTCCACTACCGCCATGTCATGTGAAATAAAGAGATAGGAAATGCCAAATTCCTTCTGCAGATCCATCAGCAGATTGACGATCTGCGCCTGAATCGACACGTCCAGCGCCGAGACTGATTCGTCGGCGATGACCACTTTCGGATTCAGTGCCAGGGCGCGTGCAATACAGATGCGCTGACGCTGGCCACCCGAGAATTCGTGAGGGTAACGCTGAGCCATATTGGCAGGCAGACCGACTTTTTCAAGCAGCCACTCCACACGCTCCATGGCCTGACGACCACTGGCAATGCGATGAATCAGCAACGGCTCCATAATGGAATAGCCCACGGTCTGGCGCGGATCCAGCGATGCATAGGGGTCCTGGAAAATAAACTGGATATCGCGACGTACCGCCTGCATCTCTTGCGTGCTTAGCTTGCTGATATCACGACCCTGGAACAGAATCTGACCTGAGTTCGCCTCAATCAGTCGCAGCAGGGTTCTGCCGGTGGTGGATTTGCCGCAACCCGATTCGCCTACCAGCGCCAGGGTTTCCGAGGGATAAAGATCAAAGCTGACTTTTTCTACAGCATGAACGCGTCGCACCACGCGATTGAAGATTCCGCTGGTCACATCAAAGCGCGTCACCAGATCCTTCACCTGCAGAATCGGGCCGGCCTCGCGTTCAGGAATCAGCTTTACCGGTTCCTGCGCAGATTCCGGTTCAGCCGCTTTGGCTTCCTGCAGCGACAGCAATTCGAAGTGGCCCGGCAGATCGGTGCCATTCATGGAACCGAGCCGGGGCACGGCAGAGAGCAACGCCTTGGTGTAGGGATGCTGGGGATTATGAAAAATATCATGCGAGGCATTCTGCTCGACTTTATTGCCTTTGAACATGACCAGCACACGATCGGCAACTTCGGCTACCACGCCCATGTCATGTGTGATAAAGATCACACCCATGTTCATTTCTTTCTGCAATTCACGAATCAGTTGCAGAATCTGAGCCTGTATAGTTACGTCCAGTGCCGTTGTGGGTTCATCAGCAATCAGCAGCGCCGGCTTGCAGGCCAGGGCCATGGCAATCATCACACGCTGGCGCATACCACCTGACAGTTGATGAGGAAACCGTTTCATAACGGCATGAGCCTCGGGAATGCGGACCTGATCCAGCATGCGCAGGGCTTCTGCGCTGGCCTGCTGTGCATTGAGTCCCTGATGCAGCCGAATGGATTCGGCGATCTGCTCGCCGACCGAGAACACCGGGTTCAGCGATGTCATGGGTTCCTGGAAAATCATGGCCATGTCGGCGCCACGGATGGCGCGCAACTGTGCACTGTCGAGTCGGGCCAGATCGACCACCTGACCCTGGCGGCGGCGAAACAGCATTTCACCGCTCATGATCCGGCCACCCCCATGTTCCACCAGGCGCATCAGTGACAGCGATGTCACGGACTTGCCGGAACCGGATTCACCCACAATGGCCAGTGTTTCACCAAGTCCTACGGTGAACGACAAGTCCTGGACCGCCTGCACCGTTCTTTCCGAGCCGATAAAACTGACGCTCAGATTGCGCACGTCCAGCACCCGGTCCGGGGCCATTTGTCCTTGTGCCAGGGGCTGTGCTTTTTCGGTATTCTGTTTCACTGCTTCTGTATTCACTTGAATTCTCTCCATACCGTCAGATCACAACCCCAAGGGTTTCAGATCAACGGTAGATACCCACTACCGGCGCCTCTCCGACGCGCTGATAGCCGCGATACATGCCTTCAGAGTTGAATGGCAGCACCACGTTTCCGGCAGCATCAACGGCAATCAGACCGCCGACACCACCAATTGCAGGCAATTTCTCAAAAACTACCTTGTTTGCCGCCTGTTCCAGCGTACACCCCGCATATTCCATCTGGGCTGATACATCGTAGGCAGCCACACAGCGAATGAACATTTCGCCCGTTCCTGTGCTGGAAACGGCGCAACTGCGATTATTGGCATAACAGCCGGCACCAATGACCGGCGAGTCGCCGATGCGGCCCGGCTGCTTGTTGGTCATGCCACCCGTAGACGTGGCCGCCGCCAGATTGCCATTGCAGTCCAGGGCGACAGCGCCCACCGTACCCAGCTTTTTATCTTCGTCCAGCGGCGTGGCTGCACGAGTGACAGACGCAGCTGCATCGTGATCCAGTACAAAACTGGCTGCGCCCGTGGCGCGAACCCGGGCAAGCTGCTCCCGTCTTTGCTCTGTGCTGAAATAATCGGGTGAGACAATTTCCAGTCCGGCGGCTTCAGCCAGGGCCTCTGCCGGCTTTCCGCAAAAGAATACGTGTTCGCTTTTTTCCATGACCGCGCGAGCGGCAAGCACCGGATTGCGGACCGTTGCAATGGAAGCCACGCTGCCACAGGCCAGATTGCTCCCATCCATGATGGCCGCGTCCATCTCATGCGTTTCAGCGCTCGTAAAAACCGAGCCATGGCCTGCGTTGAAGAGCGGGCAATCTTCCAGAAGACGCACAGCCAGCGTCACCGCGTCCAGCGCGCTGCCACCTTCTTCAAGCAGTGCTGCGCTGCGGGTCAGAATGTCATTCAGCGCATTCTGAAAAGCCGCTTCCTGTTGCGGCGTAATCATATCACGGGAAAGAGCACCTGCCCCTCCGTGTATTGCAATTATCGGATTACTCATCCCATTGAATCTCCATGCATCAGCCAGGGTGTGATCACTTCGGTCGCCTCGGTGGCCATATCAACGGAATGCGGGGAACGATAATCCAGGGCGGCCATAAGCGCGTCGATCAGCGCAAGAGCGACCGGATCGCTATTGGTACCATACACACTATCACTATAAGTATAAAGCACGCAGTCACAGAACTGCACGAGGGGCGAACTCTCTTTGTCCGTCATGCCCAGGATGCGCGCACCCCGCGTGCGCGCCCGCTGCGTGATGCGAATGGTATCGGCCAGATACCGCGGGAAACTGAGGGAAATGACCAGATCTTGCGGCCCCACATGCGCCAGGCGACGCGCTGCATGAGCCGCACCGCTGGCTGTGGCGAGATTAACAACCATATCCTTGTGCACAAACAGACGACGCTCCAGCATGCCGGCAAGCAGACCACTGGCACCAAAGCCCGTGACAAAAACCCGGTTGGCCGCCATGATCATATCCACCGCCTGATCACAGACGGCTGAATCCAGATTCAGCCGTGCCTTTTCCATATTGCGCTGACCTTCCACCAGCACGTAGGACATGATCTCCCGATTGCCTGCAGGATACGTCTGTTCCCGTTTCAGTCTGTTGACAGGTTCAAGAACGTCTTCGAAACCCTTCACAATATTCTGCTTGAACTGGGCATACCCGGCAAAGCCCAGGCTGCGGGCAAAACGATTGACACTGGCGCTGGAC
Source organism: Advenella kashmirensis (assembly GCA_040393685.1). Lineage (GTDB taxonomy): Bacteria > Pseudomonadota > Gammaproteobacteria > Burkholderiales > Burkholderiaceae_B > Advenella > Advenella kashmirensis_C. The sequence goes on from JBEBTQ010000054.1 coordinate 6,092, forward strand.
ACATTAGCCGCTACCGCGAATTCTTCCAGGGTCATAATAGCGACGCGGAATGGGTGTTCAAGCACGTACGCGCCTATCTCACGCTGAGGTTTGCTCAGTTCGGGAAGCCGTCTGGCCAGCGCGCGGGTAAATTCAGTTTCAATCATGATGCAGCAGTTACAGATAATACAAAAAAGAAAGAAAGCCAGGCTGTGCCACAGCGTGTGCTGTGCACAACTTGCGCCTGACGTGTTACCAATGAATCACATATGAAAAAATCACATATGAAATTACTTTACAGCGCCCTTTATACCACCTTTCAGGCTCGGCGCCGTTCGATTTCTTGCAACACGATACGGCAAATCGCGGCTGTATCAGCCGGCAGAAACCAGAGACCGATTTCATGTTGAGGCGGGATTATTTCGCTTCTTGCCGATTTAATCCAGTCATTTTTTTGTCAGCAACACGACATTTTCTTTTATTCATCCGGTGTGCTTTCATATGTGATTGCGTCAATACCCCTTTTTCGATTGTGATTTCATCAACATCTGTTCCACATTTGCGATTTAATAGCTGTTTCGCATCTGTGATTTCAGATTTGTTCCTTTTTTCAATTGTGATTCCATTATGACCTCACCTGTTCTGTTCAGCCCCTTCGCTCTGGGTAAATTACAACTAAAAAACCGGATCATCGTTCCTCCAATGTGCCAGTACTCCGCTGTGGATGGCTGCATGCAGCCCTGGCATCTGATGCATCTGGGTTCACTGGCCGTGTCGGGCTCGGCACTGGTTTTCATCGAAGCAACGGCCGTGGAGCCGGAAGGCCGGATCAGCCCTGCCGATGTCGGACTGTGGGATGATGCCACGCAGGACGCCATCGCCCGCACGCTCAGGGACATTCGCAGTTTTTCGGATACGCCCTTTGCGATACAACTGGCCCATGCGGGACGCAAGGCTTCCTGTCGCCAGCCCTGGTTTGGTGGCAAGCAAGTCCCCCTGGAAGAAGGCGGCTGGGAAACGTCTGCCCCGTCGGCCATCCCTTTTGATCCCAGTGATCGCGAACCCATCGCACTGGACGAGCAGGGATTGCAACGCGTGATCGATGCCTTTGTGCAGGCTGCCCGTCGCAGCGTGGCATTGGGTATCGACGCCATCGAACTGCATGCCGCGCATGGCTATCTATTGCATGAATTCCTGTCTCCGCTGTCGAACAAGCGTCAGGATCAGTATGGCGGCTCGCTGGAGAATCGCCTTCGGTTCCCCATGGCGGTCTTCAACGCCGTATATGCAGAGGTTGCAGGCAAGGTTCCGGTAGGGGTCAGGATTTCAGCCAGCGATTGGGTAGACGGCGGCTGGGATGTAGAACAAAGTATCGTGTTCAGCCAGGCACTGGCTGAAGCCGGCGCAGCATTCATTCACGTTTCGTCTGGCGGCCTTTCACAGGCCCAGAAAATCACCAACGAGCCCGGTTATCAGCTGCCTTTTGCCCAGGCCATCAAAAAAGCCGTTACGATTCCGGTGATTGGCGTGGGCCTGATCACTGACCCGCAACTGGCTGAATCGGTGGTGGCCACTGGTCAGGCCGATCTGGTTGGAATTGCCCGAGGCATGCTCTATGACGCACGCTGGCCGTGGCATGCGGCTGCGGAACTGGGTACGCAGATTGATGCCTCGCCTCAATTCTGGCGCAGTCAACCTTCCCGTCTGAAAACTTTGTTCACAAATAACTTGAGCTAAAACGATTAAGCTGTTGTTTTTAAGCATATTTTGTCGCCATTTTTGCCGTAAAAAGGCCAAAAATGGCGACAACACCTTTTCCTGACGCGAGCTTATTGCGATACTCGGGGTAAGAATCGCTTTGCTCGGGTGAGGTATGTCGCGTTACTCATTTTCGTTCGCTGTAATCGCAGGTAGCCTGCTGCTGGCCGGCTGTGCCAGCCATGGTCCGGTCGCAGATGTCCCGCCTTCCTATTCCAGCCCCGCACTGGATGCGTCCTATCGAGATCCGGTGCTTGAGCGGGCACTGACACTGACCGGAACTCCATACCGATACGGCGGCAGTACGCCCGATGGCATGGATTGCAGCGGTTTCGTGGGCTATGTGTTCCAGGAATCTACCGGATTCCGCTTCCCGCACAACACCGCCATGATAGCCAAGCTGTCCAGACCGGTATCAAAATCCAGTCTGAAAGCCGGCGACTTCGTTTTCTTCAACACCTATAAGCCCTATTCCCATATGGGCATCTACATAGGCAATAACGAATTTGTTCATGCCCCGTCCAGTCGCAATAACGGCAAGGTACGCGTTGATTCCCTGAACAGTCGCTATTTTGCAGAACGATTCGAGGATGCCCGCACAGCCTTTCAATAGCACGGCCTTCCGATACCGCGGTGATCCGCTAGTGCAGTGTCCGCAATAGTTGCTCTGTCCGACCGGATTTCTATCGCGCGCCCGCCCCTGATTCAAAAATTCAGGAATCACGACTGTAATTGTTGCTCATGCAGCCAGGCCGCGTGCCTGGGTGCGCGACGAGTCTGGCTCCATTCTTCCAGCATGTCCCATTTGACGTCATCCAGGCGCCGATGCATATCCGGCGTGGCCGTGGGCGCGGCAAGTTCCACACGATGGCCATTGGGATCACGAAAATAAATCGACTTGAACAGGACGTGGTCAGTTACGCCCACGACATCGATGCCCTTTGCCTGCAGCTTTGCCTTGGTCTCTTCCAGCTCGCTGACACTGGCAACTTCAAATGCAATATGCTGTACCCAGTCTGGTGTATTGGGATCAAATCCCATCTCGGGCGAATTCGGCAGCTCAAAAAACGCCAGCACATTGCCATTACCCGCATCCAGAAACACATGCATGTACGGATCCTCGGCCTTTGTGGAGGGCACGCGGTCTTCGGCAATGGCCAGGACAAAATCCATGCCCAGGTTCTGCTGGTACCAGAGTACGGTTTCTTTGGCGTCTTTGCAGCGATAGGCCACATGGTGAATTTTCTGAATATTCATAAGTTGTCTCCGGGCGCGTCTGTTATGCTGACAGTTGTGACAGAATGCAGAGGGCGAATTAATAGTAACTATGGTTACTATTAAAATAGATTTATGATGCCATGTCAACCGAAATATCCATTATTTATGGCTATTTAATTTGACAATTGAGTACTTATCTCGCACAGTACCGAATTTCCAATCCGCCAACTATTTAGTATCATTCGTTATTATTTATGCAAAATGAACCGATCATGATCGATCTGAATGATTTCCTTCCCTACCAGTTCTCACAGCTGGCCGATATGCTGAGCCTGGCTGTGGCGCCGGTGTATGAAAGCCGTCTGGGGATATCCCGTGACGACTGGCGCGTATTGGTGGCGGTGAATCAGGATCGTCATATGCGTGCCACAGATATTGTTCAGCACACGCGTCTGGATAAAATGCAGGTGAGTCGCGCCATTGCACGACTTGAGAAAAATGGTCTGCTCACACGCAAGGCAGATGCGCAGGACAAACGGCAGCAGGTATTGATTGTGACGGCGGCGGGTCAGTCGGCCTACCGCAAGGTGGCACCGCTGATGACGGCGCGCAATGATTATCTGCTACAGGACCTGGATGCAAAACAAAGACAGGCACTGCAGGCACAGCTTGATTTGATTCTGGGCCGGGCCCGCGAGCTGATTGCCCGCGGTTAATGGGGCGAAGTTAATCCCCCCATACTTAACCGAATTTACCGGTCCTGCCCATTGCCACTGTTGCTGCGCAGCGCGTGTTCACCCTGTTCGTAGACAACGTTGGAACGACCCACAATGAGCGGGTCAATCTTGCCAATATTTGCTGCGTCCTTATTGGTGTAATTGAACTGCTGCAATACATAACGCATGGCATTCAGGCGGGCGCGCTTCTTGCAGTTGGATTTGACCACAATCCATGGCGCATCGCTGGTATCGGTGTGGAAGAACATGGCTTCCTTGGCACGCGTGTAATCATCCCACTTATCAAGTGAAGCCATATCAATGGGTGACAGCTTCCATTGTTTCAGCGGATGATGACGGCGTTCCTTGAAGCGACGTTTCTGCTCATCCTGACTGACCGAGAACCAGAATTTGATGACCGTGATGCCGCTACGAACCAGATTGCGTTCAAATTCGGGGGCCTGCCGCATGAATTCCATATATTCGGCATCGGTACAGAAACCCATGACGCGCTCGACGCCCGCGCGGTTATACCAGGAACGATCAAACAGCACCATTTCGCCACGCGTAGGCAGTTGCTCTACATAACGCTGGAAATACCACTGGCCGAGTTCGCGTTCCGTTGGCTTTTGCAACGCGACAACCCGCGCGGTACGAGGATTCAGATGTTCCATGAAGCGCTTGATGGTACCGCCCTTGCCGGCCGCATCGCGTCCTTCGAACACAATTACCACACGCTGGCCGGTTTCCTTGACCCAGGACTGCAGCTTGAGCAGCTCGACCTGAAGGTCATATTTCTGGAACTCGTAATTGCGGCGTGACATCAGGTATTTATAGGGATAGCCGCCATCCTGCCAGTTGTCTTTGAGCTTATTGTCGGGATTGGCATCAGGATCCTTGTCCCGGTCGACCCGCAGTTTTTCTTCGCGCAACAGACGCAGCAGTTCACGCCGATCATCTGCAGAAATACCATCTAACAGAAGACGTGCACGCTCGCTGCGCCCTGCCTTGTCTGTTCCCACCAGATCTGCCGTAATGCTTGCAGCCTCGGCATCGATATGGGAGCGCTGGCTGTCTGTAACCGTATTCAACCGAGTCTCGCCCGCATTGTGGCCGGACTGGATATCACCGTTAATGACCTTGCGTGGTGCGGCTTTTCTGTTGCCGCCACTGGCAGTTTGACTGTTCCGGGATTGTGTCGATTTGCTGGAGATATTGCTTGCCATATGACGTCCTTACAGATAAAAGCACATTTTAAGATTGTGCCAAAAACCGTTCATTAACACTAATTCAGACGAAGACATTATCATACGCATGTGACAAGAATAATCCCGATATAGAGGCGTTATGATTTTTAACACTTTGACCATAGCCGGTGTGGATCCTTCCGGTGGCGCCGGCATTGTTGCCGACGTCAAAACCATGAGTGCGCTGGGCACCTATGCCTGCGCAGTCATTGCGGCGCTAACCGCCCAGAATACGCGCGGCGTTACCGGCGTGCTGCCGGTGAGTCCGGATTTTGTGCAGCAGCAGATCGACACGCTGTTTGATGATGTCCACATCGATTCGGTCAAAATCGGCATGCTGGGTCAGGAACCCGTCACCCGTGTCGTGGCCGAACGCCTTGCCTACTGGATGCCCGATCATATCGTGCTGGATCCGGTCATGGTCGCCAAAAGCGGCGATGTTCTGCTGGATAAGCCGGCCATTTCCACCTTGCGCGAGGCGCTGATTCCGCTGTCAACGGTGATTACGCCCAATCTGCCCGAAGCCGGCGTCCTGCTGGGCGAACGCGCTGCCGATTCCCTCAAGGAAATGTACCGCGTCGCCGAAAGACTGCGCAAACTCATGGATCATCACAGACAGGTCTGGGTGCTGCTCAAGGGCGGCCACCTGCCTGGCAACGATACGATTGATCTGCTGACCGATGGCGACCGCATGATCGAAATACCCGGCAGGCGCATCGATACGGCCAACACGCACGGAACGGGTTGCACGCTGTCGGCTGCCCTTTGCGCTCTGATTCCCGGCACGGGCGATGTACCCGAAGCGGCCAGACTTGCCAAGGCCTATATCGAAAAGGCCATCGCGCGTTCGGGAGAGCTGAATGTGGGCCACGGACACGGGCCGGTGCATCATTTTCATGCCTTGTGGTCCTGAAGCCCGAAGCGCCCGCGGTTGCGGGGTAAAATGTCCCCGATATTCCCATTCAGGATCCAGCTAGATATTTTCCTATGAACGCTCTGACATCTCTCGCCGAACAAAGCCGATTCAACATGATCGAACAGCAGATCCGTCCCTGGCATGTCCTGGACGAAGACGTGCTGAACGCGCTGTCTGCCATTCCCCGCGACCGGTTCGTGCCTGTCCGCTATCAGAATGTGGCTTATTCCGATATTGAAATTCCGCTTGAGGTGGAAGGCATGACCAGCTGTGAATCCATGCTGGCGCCGAAAATTGAAGCACGACTGGCACAGGAACTGCAGTTGTCTCCCACAGACGGGGTTCTGGAAATCGGTACGGGCTCAGGTTATCAGGCCGCCCTGCTGGCCCGCCTGTGCAGCAACGTAGTCAGCGTGGAAATCGACCGTCATATTGCGGCTTTCGGCAAGGCCAACCTGGAGCGCGAGAATATTTCAAATGTGAAGGTTGAAATTGGCGACGGACGTGCCGGCTGGGGAACTGGCGAATACAGCGCCATTCTGCTGACCGGATCCATTCCCAATATTCCGGATTCACTCAAGTACCAGCTGACCATTGGCGGTCGCCTGGTTGCCATCGTGGGACAGTCTCCTGTCATGACGGCACTGCGTATTACCCGGGTCAGCGCAGCCGCGTTTGAAACGGAATCGCTGTTTGATACGCTGGCCAAGCCCCTGCGTGGCAC
>JBEBTQ010000055.1:0-12643 GCA_040393685.1 Advenella kashmirensis
ACCAGAACTATCCCAACAGCAAGTACTATGAACAAGGTCTTGACGGTGACGGCGGCTGGCTGTCCTGGCTGAGCCCTTCCCGCGTCTTCAACTAAACCGTTGCGGCCACAGGCAGTACAAACAAGGCGACCTTAGGGTCGCCTTCATTTCGTCTGCCAATTCTGACCTGTTTTCCAGTGAATTGCTGAGCCTTGTGTTGCCCGGCTTGCTCATCCTGTCTTTGGCTTTATTCAGCCTGCTTCCGGCCCTATCGGCTATTCTTCGGGCTCTTTATCAACGGATGAGGCAAGCGCAATTTCCGTGGAGTGATTCTTTAGAAAGCCCTGAGCCTCATCCAGCTTTCGCGTACGACGAAATGGCGGCAATCCGCGCCAGAGCAGTTTGCCATAGGGCTTCTCCACCAGACGTCTGTCGCCCACAACGAGCAACCCCCAGTCTTTCTCAGTCCGGATCAGCCGGCCCGCGCCCTGTTTGAGGGCAATGGCGGCACTTGGCAGCTGAAATTCAAAGAATGGATTGCCTCCGGATTCCCGACAGGCCTTGATACGTGCTTCCAGTACGGGATCGTCGGGCGGTGCGAACGGCAGTTTATCAATTGCCACCAGCGTCAGCATATCGCCCGGAAGGTCAATGCCTTCCCAGAAGCTGGCGCTGCCCACCAGCACCGCGTTCTTCAGTTCACGAAACTGCTGTAGCAGGATGCCACGCGATGTTTCTCCCTGCCGCAATACCGGACGGTCTATGAAATGTGTATCAAATGCCGCCAACAACATGGTGGCGATATTGTCCACAGCGCGCAAGGTGGTACACAGTACCAGCACGCCCCCTGGACTGGCCTGAATCAGCGGAATCAGGGTATCGACAAACTGTTGCTGAAATGCGGGTGACTGCGGTTCAGGCAGATGGTCCGGCACATAAAGCATGGCGTTTTCCTGGTAGTCAAACGGCGACTCCCAGCGTTCGGTTCGCGCCCCGTACAAACCCAACTGGCGGGTGTAATGAGAAAAATCCTTATAGACCGAGAGGGTTGCCGAAGTGAAAATCCACGACTGCTCCTTGCGCCGCTGACGCGAGAAGGCATCGGCCACAGACAGAGGTGCCATCTGCAGACGGAAATGATGCAGGCCCACTTCAACCCAGCGAACCAGCTGCTCAACCGGTGCCGCCTTTGCCTGTTGCTCGACCTGTTCACCTGTCCGCCTTGCGGGTGTGACCGGACCGGCGTCTGTTTCTCGGGTGGTGCCTTCGGGCAAAATGACAGGTTGTGACCATCGGTAGAGTCGGGCGCACAATTCGGTCCCTGACTTGGCCGCTGCGGCCAGATCCGGATGGCGTTCCTGTACGGCAGTCAGCATCCCGGTCAGTGTCACCAATTCATCGTAAAGCCGATTAAGAATGTCGAAGAAGCGATCGGCGTCCGGTATCTGGTCAAAGGTTGCCTTGCGGCCAGGCATGCTTTCGATCGGCGCAGCGGCCAGCCGCAGGTCTTTCACATAATAAGTAACGCGCTGACAGGCATCGGTCCACTTGGCGCTGTCTCTGGCGTAGGCCAGCGCAGCCACCTCGGTGGATTTCAGAAAATCGGTTATGGTTCCGGAATAGACCACATCTCCCATGAATCGGGTTGCTGTGTCCGGCAACTGATGGGCTTCGTCGAAAACAATGGCGTCGGCGGCAGGAAGCAGGTCGGTAATTCCCTCTTCCCTGAGCATCAGGTCCGCAAAAAACAGGGCGTGGTTGATGACAACCACATCGGCCTCCTGTGCCTGCCTTCTTGCCTTGAGCAGAAAACACTCCTTGACGTTCGGACAGTCCTGACCCAGACAATTCTCACGTGTGGATGTGACACGATTCCAGATATCGGCATCTTCAGGCACCTGTCCGCAATCGGTCTTGTCGCCTGAGCGCGACCGTGATGCGAATACGCGGATCTGCCGCAGTTGCGAGACTTCATCCTTCGATTTGAGCGCCCGTTCATCCTGCTCCAGTCGCTCCAGATGATAATGACAGACGTAATTACTGCGGCCTTTGAGCAGCGCCACCTGCACTGGCAGCGCCAGGGCATCGCGCACGCGTGGTACATCTTTGTTGAACAACTGATCCTGCAGCGTGCGGGTGCCCGTGGAAATCAGGACCTTGCCGCCGGAAAGAAAGGCAGGAATCAGATACGCCCAGGTCTTGCCAGTGCCGGTACCCGCCTCGGCGACCAGCACGGAGTGAGAATTGATGGCTTCATCCACGGCCTGTGCCAGCTGGATCTGCGCGTCGCGCGTTGTATAGCCGGGGACTGCTGCTGCCAGCGGCCCCTCCTGAAGAAACCAGTCAGAAATATCAAAATCCAGTACTCGCACAACCCGTCCTACGCCCTTGCCCTTTCGGCATTTACATGTGGCATCATACTCCAGTTCTGCTGCCCCAACCGGGATGCTTATGGCACAATGTCGCGTTTGGTTTAATTTTTATCGCGAAGTATGAACGTATCTACCTCCCCCGTTACCAACCCGTCCCCGCTGGTTGATCCGGCGCGCATTATTGCCCTGCTGGCTTCCGAGCTCAATATTCGCGCCAGTCAAATTGAGGCGACGGTCGCGTTGCTCGATGACGGCGCTACCGTCCCTTTTATTGCACGTTACCGTAAGGAGGCGACAGGAGGGCTGGATGATACCGTACTGCGCAATCTGGAAGTGCGCCTGGCCTATGTGCGTGAACTGGAATCGCGCCGCGCCGCCGTCCTTGAATCCATTTCCGGCCAGGGCAAGCTCACTCCGGAACTGAGCGAAGCCATTGCTGCAGCCGATACCAAGCAACGTCTGGAAGATCTTTACGCCCCCTTCAAGCCCAAACGCCGTACCCGTGCACAGATCGCGCGTGAGGCCGGGCTGGAGCCGCTGGCCGACCTGCTGCTCACAGACAACCAGGCCGACCCGCAGGTCGCCGCTGAGGCGTATGTCAACGACGAGGCTGGAGTCAAGGATACCCGTGCTGCCCTGGATGGCGCCCGCGACATTCTTGCAGAACGCTTTGCAGAAAATGCCGACCTGGTTGCCGATATGCGCGAATACCTGGGACAGCATGGATTCCTCTATTCCAAAGTCATTGAAGGCAAGGAAGAAGAAGGCGCCAACTTCCGGGACTGGTTCGATTTTCGCGAGTCCATCCGCAGCCTGCCCTCGCATCGCGTGCTGGCCCTGCTTCGCGGACGTCAGCAAGGTGCACTGGATCTGCGCATCGGGCTCAGCGACGAAGAAGATGCGCTGACCCCGCATCCCTGCGTGGAACGCATCAGCCGCTTTCTTGAGCTGGCTGCCGATTATTCCGCAACGGCCAGTGCCCGCGGCAAATGGCTTGCCGATGTGGCGCGCTGGACCTGGCGTGTCAAGATGCTGACGGCGTTCGAATCTGAATTCATTACCAAGCTGCGAGAAGAAGCCGAAGCCGAGGCCATTCGTGTGTTTGCAGCCAACCTCAAGGATCTGCTGCTGGCCGCCCCGGCGGGGCCCAAGTCTGTGCTGGGTCTGGATCCCGGCATCCGTACTGGAGTGAAAGTGGCTGCAATCGACCAGACGGGTAAAGTGCTGGATACCGCCACCATCTATCCCTTTGAACCGCGTCGAGATCGCAATGGATCGCTGGCCACGCTGGCAGCGCTGGTGAACAAGCATAAGATCGAGCTGATTGCCATTGGCAACGGCACGGCCTCACGTGAAACAGAAAAACTTGCTGCGGAACTTATTGAAGCCCTGCCTAATGCGGGCTTGCGCAAAGTGGTCGTTTCCGAAGCAGGCGCGTCGGTATATTCGGCCTCTGAACTGGCAGCCAAGGAATTTCCTGATATGGACGTCAGTCTGAGGGGGGCGGTATCCATTGCCCGCCGCCTGCAGGATCCACTGGCAGAGCTGGTCAAGATCGAACCCAAGGCAATTGGTGTGGGTCAGTATCAGCACGACGTCAATCAGCGGGAGCTGGCCCGTTCGCTGGACGCGGTCATCGAGGACTGCGTGAATGCCGTCGGAGTGGATGTCAATACCGCCTCGGCCGCCCTGCTTGCGCGTGTGTCCGGCCTGAACTCCACGCTGGCGCGCAATATTGTCGACTGGCGCGATCAGAATGGCGCGTTCCCCACACGCAAAGCGCTGCTGGATGTGTCCCGCTTTGGTGCCAAAGCCTTCGAACAGGCAGCCGGATTTCTGCGTATCCAGAATGGTGAGAATCCGCTGGATGCTTCCGCGGTACATCCGGAAGCCTACCCATTGGTTGAACGTATTCTGGACAAGATCCGCAAGGATGTAAAAGCCGTGATAGGCAACAAAGAAGCGCTGACCGGCGTGTCACCCGCTGAATTTACCGACGATCGTTTCGGCCTGCCAACGGTCAGGGACATTTTTTCCGAACTGGAAAAACCCGGGCGCGACCCGCGTCCGGAATTCAAAACCGTCACCTTCCAGGAAGGCGTGGAAACCATCAAGGACCTGGTTGAAGGCATGATACTTGACGGCGTTGTCACCAACGTGGCCAATTTCGGCGCATTTGTCGATATTGGTGTGCACCAGGACGGCCTGGTGCATATCTCTGCCCTGTCTGAACAGTACGTAAAAGATCCGCGTGACGTGGTTCGTGTGGGTCAGACGGTCAAGGTCAAAGTGCAGGAAGTGGATGTCGCACGTAACCGGATCGGACTGACTATGCGGCTCAAGGATGATTCCGGTCCGGCGCCCCGACGCGATTCGCGCCCTGGTGCTGGCCCTCGGTCAGGGGGTGGTCGCCCCGCTGTGCGCAATCAGCCGCGGGCCGATACCTCCATGAATGCCATGGCGGCCGCGTTTGCCAAGCTGAAAAAATAAAAGACTGCGGCGCCCTTCAAAGGCGCCGCAATTATTTATATCGGCATTCAGTTCGGAGGGTCAGTCCGCACTAACGCCCAGTTTGGTAATCAGAGCGCCCCAGCGATCCACTTCTTCATTGATGAATGTGCCAAATTCCTCAGGTGACATTTTCTGCGGAACAGCACCCTGATCTGCCAGCTGTTTCTGCACTTCCGGTTTGGCCACCACTCTCTGGATTGCTTCATTCAGCATTTTTACATCTTCCTTGGGCATTTTGGCCGGAGCCAGTACTCCAAACCAGGACGAAATATCAAAGTCCTTATAGCCTTCCTCGATCATGGTTGGCAATTTGGGCGCTACCTGCGATTTTTCTGCACTGGTCACAGCCAGCGCCTTGAGTTTTCCCGAACTGATGAATGGCCAGGCAGACGGCATATTATCGAATTCCATCAATACATCGCCAGACATGACGGCAGTCAGGCCTGGTGCACTGCCCTTGAACGGCACATGCAATATTTGGGTGCCGGCATCCTGATTCAGCTGTTCGCCACAAAGAAACTGTGAAGAACCAATACCCGAAGATGCGTAGGTTGCCTTGTCTTTATTCTGTTTGACATATTCAACCAGTTCTTTCACATTATTCACCGGCAGCTTTGGATTGACCACCAGCACATTGGGCACCTTCGCAACCAGCGCCACCGGTGCGAAATCCTTTTTCAGATCATAATTCAGCTTTTTGAACATGGTTGCATTTACCGAGCTGGCAATCGTCGTGACGATAAGGGTATACCCATCAGGCTTGGAACGGGCCACTTCGCTCATGGCAATATTGTTGCTGGCGCCCGGCTTGTTCTCCACAACGAAACTCTGTTTGAGTTCGTCACTCAGGCCCTTTGCAACAATCCGCGCCACCAGATCGGTCGTACCGCCAGGGGTATAACCCACCAGCACTTTCACGGGTTGTGCGTCAGGATAAGCTGCAAGCGCGCTCCCGACCATCCCCATGGACACAACCGTTGAAATCAGCAATTTCTTGAATTTGATCATTTTTTGTCTCCGTAATTGGCGGGCTTCACGCACCCTGCCTGTTTTCTCTCTGGACGTCCACATGTCGCCAACGTCTGATCCTGATTATTGCATAAGTGATTCGTCTTTCAGAAAAGTGTTTCATCTTTTAGAAATTACATTCGCAATTGAAATCAAATGCGACTGACATTTCAATTGACATTATATCGGGCTATTTATATAGTTGTCATACAAGTAAATAAAACATCAGACATCTTACATTAATAAATCGACAAACCGGAGACACAGCTTATGATCTATCGACTGATTGGCACGGCCCTGATATTGGGCGTTACCGCGGCCGGAACAGCAAATGCGGCCTACCCCGATAAACCGATAAGAGTGATTGTGCCCTTTGTGCCTGGTGGCTCATCGGACATTACCGCACGCGCCATCGCGCCTGGAATGGAAAAAATGCTGGGGCAGACAATTGTGGTCGAGAACAAGCCCGGTGCCAATGGTGCCATCGCTGCTCAGGAATTGAAACGATCCAAGCCTGACGGCTATACCCTGATGGTCGGTTCCATCGGAACGTTTGCCATCAACGAAGGGCTGTACAAAAATCTGTCCTATAAGCCAAGTGAAGATTTTGACTATGTCAGCCAGCTGGTGCGCAACCCCAACGTGCTGGTCGTTTCCTCAAAAATCCCTGTTAAAACCGTGGCCGAACTGATTGATTATGCAGGCAAACATCCGGATCAGATTTCCTATGCATCGTCCGGCACGGGTTCATCCGACCACCTCTCCGCCGTCATGTTCCGTCAGCGGAGCAATACCACGGGGATAGATGTGCCCTACAAGGGAGGTGCTGCTGCCATTGCCGATTTGCTGGGTGCTCAGGTGGACGTGTCATTCCAGAACCTGGGGGCAGTACTGAAGCATATCCAGAGCGGCAAATTGCGCGCACTTGCCGTTACCGGGGCGGAACGGGCCCCTGACCTGCCAGATCTGCCCACTATGGCCGAAGCCGGTATCAAAGATATGGTGGTTTACTCATGGCAAGGGGTAGCGGCGCCCAAAGGCACGCCCAAGGAGATCATCGACAAACTGCATCAGGCCATCAGCGAGAGTCTGAAGCAGCCTAAAACGCAGGAAACCATGAACAAACTGGGATTCACCGTTGTCGGCAACAGTCCTGAAGAATTTACGACCTTCCAGAAGCAGGAAGTCAGTCAGTGGACAGAGCTAATCAAGGCTGCCAATCTGAGCCAGTAAATGCAGTTGAGGCCATGACTGGTCCCATCTGTTATTCAGCTGCCATGGCAGGCATTCAGCATGCATGGCAGCCGGGTCAGCCTCATCCAAGAAAAATCACAATCGAAAATATCGACCGTTAAGCATCGGTTCCTTCTTCACTGTCGGCAAACTGCATGGCCCACATACGCGCGTAGACGCCGTTAGCCTGCAGCAATGTCTGATGCGATCCCTGTTCTACCACCCTGCCCTGATCCATCACCAGAATCCTGTCAGCATCCACGATGGTAGACAGGCGATGCGCAATGATCAGGGTACTTCGATCCTTGGTAATTTTATAAAGCTCGTCCTGTATCGCTCTTTCAGTTCGCGTATCCAGCGCGCTGGTGGCCTCGTCCAGAATCAGTATGGGCGGATTTTTCAGGACGGTACGGGCAATTGCAACGCGCTGTTTTTCGCCGCCTGACAGTTTGAGCCCCCGCTCTCCGACTGGGGTTTCATACCCTTCGGGAAGAGACATGACAAACTCATGGATGCTGGCCGTTTTTGCCGCTTCGATGACGTCTTCATGACTCGCGTCGGGACGACCATAGGCGATGTTGTAGTAGATACTGTTATTAAAGAGTACGGTATCCTGCGGAACAATGCCGATGTGCTGACGCAGACTCAGTTGCGTATAGTCGCGAATGTCGCGGTCATTAATGGTAATGCGACCCTCAGTCACATCATAAAAGCGGAACAACAGTCTGGACAGCGTAGACTTGCCTGCGCCCGAGGTGCCGACTATGGCAACGGTTTCGCCTGCGTCAATGGTGAAGCTCACATCGTGCAGAATCTGCCTTTGCGGCTCATAGGAAAAACCCACGTGCTCGAAGCAGATCCGCGCGGAACGGGTGTGCAGATCAACGCTTTGCGGCGTGTCTTTGACTTCCTGGTGCTGATCCAGAATACCGAACATGCGCTCCATATCCGCCAGAGAATTTTTGATCTCGCGATAAATGAATCCCAGGAAATTCAGCGGTGCATACAGCTGCGTCAGATAGGCCGATATCAGTACGATATCCCCTACCGTCATTTCCCCCGTTGTTACCCGGGATGCCGACATCCAGAGCAGCGTCACCATGCCAAGCGTAATAATAATGCCCTGTCCTGCGTTCAGCAGGTTCAGTGAAATCTGGTTCTTGACCGCAGAGTCCACCCAGTGCCCCAGATTGCTGTCATACCGGTTGATTTCGTAGGATTCGTTATTGAAATACTTGACCGTTTCATAATTGATCAGCGCATCAATTGCCTGGGTGTTCGCCATACTATCCAGACTGTTCATTCTACGTCGCATGACCATGCGTCTCTCAGTCACGATCAGGGTGAACAGAATATAGCTCGCAATCGTCGCCACAATCACAACGGCAAACCAGATGTCATAGCGAACGAGCAGAATGCCCATCACCATAACCAGTTCAAGCAGAGTTGGCAGAATATTGAACAGCGTAAAATTGAGCAGGAATCCGATACCTTTGGTACCTCGATCCATGTCCCGGCTCAGACCACCAGTCTGACGTTGCAGGTGATATCGGATGGACAATCCGAACAGATGTGTGAAGATGGCAGTTGCAATTTTCTGTATTGACCCCTGGGTAACCTTGGAAAACAGGGCATCGCGCATTTCCGAAAACACACTGCTGGCGATCCTGGCAAAACCATAGGCGATCAGAGCAGCAACCGGCAGAACCAGTGCCGTTTTGGGCAGACTGAGCTGGTCGACTATCTCCTTCAGGTAAACGGGAAGCATGACACTGGCGACCTTGGCAATCACCAGACAGGCCAGCGCGGCTATCACGCGCCACTTGAACATCCATACGTAAGGCAACAGCGAAAAGATAACGCCGAAACCCTTTTTCCTTGCGGCGCGTGCCGTATCGGTTTGTGTCTTGCTATTTTCTGATGAAGTCATTGTGATCAAATCGGTGGCAACGAACGCTGTGCAATGGCACCTCGTCCGGAACAGGCTTAAGCGCCTGACGCTTTTCGCAGCCCTGAATGCGATGTGGACAACGATCCAGGAAAAAACAGCCTTGTGGCAGGGTCCGGTTGCCCGGCAATTCCGGAATGGCCTGCACTCCGATATCCGGCAGGGTCGCGCCCAGAACCGGGACGGCATCGAGCAGCAAACGGGTATAGGGATGACGACGCTGGTCCAGTACCTGCGCAGTCTCTCCCAGTTCAACGATCTGTCCCAGGTACATGACGGCAATGCGATTACTCATATGGCGGATAACAGAAACGTTATGCGAAATCAGAATATAGGTCAGCTGATGGTTTCGCTGGAGATCAAACAGCAGATTGATGATTTGCGCCTGTACCGAAATGTCCAGGGCAGAGGTGGGTTCATCCAGGACGATCACATCGGGATCCGAGGCCAGCGCGCGCGCAATCGCAATACGCTGACGCTGCCCGCCTGAGAATTCATGCGGATAGCGATCCAGATAATCTGGCGTCAGACCCACCTGCACCGCCAGTCGCCGCGCACGTTCGCGCATCGCCGCTTCTGTAGATTCTCCCTTCACATAGGAAGGCTCGGTAATGATCTTCCAGACAGGCAACCGGGGATCCAGAGAAGATTGAGGATCCTGAAAGACGATCTGAACATTGGGCTTTTTGCCTTCTGCCCCCCAGCGCAGCAAACCATCCGTGGGTTGCAGCAGGCCCATCAGCACCTGTGCCAGTGTCGTCTTGCCGCAACCAGACTCGCCGACCACACCCAATGTTTCCCCGCGTCTGACGGTCAGGTCCACACCATTGAGCGCATGCGCCCAGGCTTGCGGCTGACCACGCCAGTTACGCTTTAACGGGAATCGCACATGAACATTGTCCATCGTCAGAACGGAATCAGTCATGTTCGACCTCTTGCGTTGTCATCCAGCACGCCGCCTGATGTGTCTTATTATCCTGATGAGTCTGGCCGTCAGAGACAGACATTAGCGGCGGCACCTGGCTACAGGGCTCTCCTGCCAGCGCACAGCGATTGCGAAATGCACAGCCTTTTGGCAGATTCGCCAGATTGGGCACCTGTCCCGCAATAGCCTGCAAGGGCGCACCGGGCTTGGCATTCTCGGGGAGACCAGCCAGCAATCCGCGCGTGTACGGATGAGTAGGCGTATCGATCACTTCGCTCGTACTCCCCTTTTCGACCACGCTGCCCGCGTACATGACATACACTCGCTCACAGAACTGCGAAACGACAGCCATATCGTGAGTAATCAGAAGGATGGCCGTGCCGGTTTTACGGGCACGTTCACGCAACAGCATCAGTACCTGCTTCTGAACCGTCACGTCCAGCGCCGTTGTTGGTTCATCTGCAATCAGCAGCGAGGGCTGACAGGAAAAGGCCAGTGCAATCATGATCCGCTGGCGCATTCCGCCTGAAAGTTCAAACGGATAGGCATCAAAAACCTGTACCGGATCGGCAATATGCATATCGCGCAGCAGACCAATAGCCCGCTCGCGTGCCTGCTTCCTGGAAAGCGGTGTATGGCGCAAAATGACATCTGTAATTTGCCGACCCACTTTCAAGGTGGGGTTGAGCGCCGTCATGGGTTCCTGAAAAATCATGGCCATGTCCTTGCCCCGGATATGGCGCATTTCTCTTTCACTTGCATCCAGAAGATTTTTTCCGGACTTGTGGATGCTGCCCTGCCGGACGACATAGCTGTTCTTTGGAATAAGACGCATGCTCATCATGGCAGTGACCGACTTGCCCGAGCCGGACTCGCCGACGATACCTACGATTTCTCCGGGCTGCACCTGTATGGATACGCCATTGAGCGCGCGCACAGCCCCTTTATAGACGGGAAATTCTATGTGCAGATTGTCGATATCCAGCACAGGCAGATCTGCGCGCTGCGCATCCTTCTGCGCCATTGTAATGTTTGTGGCCGAATACCCTGCAGAGGCGGACTGGGTGTTTGTCATCATCTTTTCACCTGTGTTATTTCACCTTCTGTTTTGGATCCAGCATATCACGAACGCCATCGCCCACCAGATTGAAGCCGATAGCCGTAATCAGGATAGAAACACCCGGGAAGGTTGAATACCACCATTGATCCAGCAGATAATTTCGACCCGAAGCGATCATCGCGCCCCACTCTGCGGTAGGCTGCTGCGCCCCCAGGCCGATGAAACCCAGCGCTGCCGCCATCAGAATGGCATTGCCGATATCCAGGGTCATCTGCACGATGACTGGCGGCAAGGCATTGCGAAATACATGCCAGCGCACAATATGTGCCTTGCCGGCACCAAAGGTCTGCGCGGCACGAACATAGGCCATTTCACGGATACTCAGCGTCTGACCGCGGGCAAGCCGCACATAATACGGAATACGCACGATGGTGATGGCAATCATCGCATTGAACAGGCTGGGACCCAGCGCGGCAGCCAGTGCCATGGTCAGAACCAGCGAGGGTACTGACAGCACAATATCCATCAGGCGCATGATGATGGTGTCTACGCTGCGGCCGATAATGCCGGAAAAACAACCGATGACCGAGCCGATAATGCTGGCCATGAATGCCACAAAGATACCGACACCGATAGACTGACGACCTCCATAAAGAACGCGACTGAAGAGGTCACGACCCACCTCGTCCGTCCCGAAGAGGTGTTCGGCCGAAGGAGGCAACAGTCTGCTGCCCAGATCAATGGCGTCCGGATCGTGGCCCGCTATCAGGGGAGCCAGCGCGGCCGCTGCACACATCAGAATGATCAGCACCAGACCCAGCATCATCATGGGGCTGTGCTTCAACTGATACCAGAAATAAGCCAGGGATTCAGCGCGTTGCGTACCGGCAGTTGTTGTATTCATCAGCCTGCATCCTTGATACGGGGGTCCAGCACACTGTAGAGCAGATCAACAAGCATATTGAGCAGGACATAAACAAATGACACCAAAACCGCAAAACCCATCACTGCCGGAAAATCCAGCGCCTGTATGGACTCGACCACGTACAAGCCCATACCCGGCCAGCCGAATACGGTTTCAGTGAGCACGGCACCGTAAAGCAGATCGCCCATCGCCAGACCCAGCACAGTGACCGAGGGGATCAGCGCGTTGGGCAGCGCATGGCCGAGTATGATCTTCCAGCGTCCCAGACCGTAGGCCTGGGCCGTGCGTATGTAATCTTCCGAGAGCTGCTCCAGCATGGACGAACGGATTTGTCGCGCCACCACACCCAGATGCACAAAGCTCAGCGTAAACGCAGGCAGAATCAGATGCTCCACTGCGCTCCAGAAGATATCCCAGTCTCCGGCAATTAGCGAATCAATCAGAAAAAATCCGGTTACTCTGGGCGGATCGCCCAGCAGGCCATCTATACGTCCACCGGAAGGCAGCCAGGACAATTGTCCATAGAAGATAATCAGCAGACCAAGACCCAGCCAGAAGGCGGGCATGGAAATGCCTGTAACGGCCAGCGTGCGGGCAATCTGATCAATCCAGGAGTTCTTGTAAACCGCCGACAGCACACCCAGCGGAATGCCAACCAGCATGGAAAAGATCAGGGCAACAA
>JBEBTQ010000056.1:0-12587 GCA_040393685.1 Advenella kashmirensis
GATCGTCCCGTCATCTGCACTCCCCCGTTGCGGGGGGAGGCGGGCACGACGCGCAACTTTAATATTTCACCCACCAACGGGAAAATGCACACGACTCCCGGCCCGATTATTCGATCTCAGATGGCCTCGGTTCGCTGTTTCAGCCATGTGAGCGCATCGCCGGAAACCCGCGGCGCCAGGCGTTCACGAACAACTTCGTGATACTGATTCAGCCAGTGAATTTCCTGTTCATCCAGTAGCGAGACGTCTATGCAGCGTGTGTCTATCGGGCATAGCGTCAGCGTCTCAAACTTCAGATAACGACCAAACTCGGACTGCCCTGCCGCTACCGCACAAATCAGATTTTCAATTCGAATCCCCCACTGTCCAGCACGATAAAGACCGGGTTCGTCCGACGTAATCATGCCTGCTTTCATTTCCGTATCCGGAAAACGATAGGCCCGGTGGGAAATCATTTGCGGGCCTTCGTGAACGTTCATGAAGTAACCCACGCCATGTCCCGTGCCATGACCAAAATCCAATAGATGCGCCCATAGCGGTGCCCGCGCCAGCGTATCGAGCAACGGCGCCGGATAGTCTTCGGGAAAGACGGCATTGGCTAGCGCAATCATGCCCTTCAGAACCAGGGTGAAATCACGTTTGTGATCATCGCTGATGTTTCCTACCGGCACAACGCGCGTGATATCTGTTGTGCCATTCAGGTACTGCCCCCCCGAATCAATCAGCAGCAAACCGTCGCCCTGAATCTGTGAGAACGCTTCCGCAGTGGCCGCGTAATGTGGCATCGCACCGTTGGCATTAAAGCCTGCAATGGTGGAAAAACTGGGAGAAACAAAATGCGGCTGTCTGGCGCGCGCCGCGGTAATCTGCTCATCAATGGTCAGCTCGGTTACCTCCTCGCCCTTTGCCATTGCCGCCTCGAACCAGGCAAAGAATTCGCACAGAGCCGCTCCATCCTGCGCCATGGCCTCGCGCACATTGTTGATTTCATCTGTGTTTTTGATTGCCTTGAAGCGCTGCGACGGATTGAGTTTCTCGATGCGTTTCACCGATGGCGCCTCGCCCAGCAATCCAACCGTGACACGGGCAGGATCCACCAGCAGGCTGGCATCCTGAGGCAAAGCAGCCAGCGCGCCACGAATGGCATCATAATCAGATAGCGTAACCCCGTCTGCAGCCAGCCTTGCAATAAGTTCAGGACTGATTCGGGACTTGTTCACGAACAGAACGGCACTATCCGCCCCGATCAGCAAATGTGACAGGAACACGGGGTTATAGGAAACATCTGCGCCACGCAGATTCAGTGCCCAGGCGATATCATCGAGCGATGAAATCAGATGCCATTGCGCGCCTTCGCGAGTCATGACCTCCCGGATGTCCTGAAGATTCTGTCTGCGACTGCGCACAGCAAACGGTGCAACATGTTCAACAATCGCAGACTGCGGCAGCGCGGGTCTGTCTGACCAGATGGCCGAAAGCAAATCGGTATCGGTGCGCAGTGTCGCCTGGCAAAGTGCCAGCGACTCCTGCAGGTCTTTGGCAGACTTCAGACTCAGTACATGTCCGTCGACACCAACGACCGCGCCAGCCGGCAAATGTTTTTCAAGCCATTTATTGACACCCGGCACATCGGGGTGCCCTAGCTTCATTAACGTAATCCCGCTGCCCTGCAGCTGCTTTTCCGCCTGCTCCCAATACCTTGAATCCACCCAAATACCGGCAAAATCAGACGTAATCACAACGGTGCCCACTGAGCCGGTAAAGCCACTGAGCCAGCGACGCCCCTGCCAGTAGTCGGGCAGGTATTCGGACTGATGCGGATCGGCCGAAAGAATGAGATAAGCGTCAAGATGTTGTGCAACCATTGCAACACGCAATTGCTGCAGTCGTTCTGAAGAGCTGGACATGGTACAAAAAACTCCGGGAAATAAACGTCCGTTGCAAAGGCTGGCGGACACCACTGCGACAGGCAAACATTTACAATACACCATCATCGCGGAAAAAACACGCGGTCCCTTCAATTGACATTCAACACAATCCGGTTATGACACAACTCTCCAGTCTGATTCGTGGCTCAGCCATCAGTGGTTTTATTGGTGTCGCTGCAGGTGCTTTCGGTGCCCATGGGCTGCAGCGTCATGTTGATCCTAACATGTTGCCAATCTGGCATACAGCCGTACTTTATCAGTTTATTCATACGCTTGCCCTGCTGACGCTCGCAGGCCTGGCCAGCCATATCAGCCAGAATGCCCTGCGCTGGACCAGCCGCCTCTTCGCCGCAGGCATTGTGATATTCAGTGGCAGTCTGTATGTGCTGGTGCTCACTGGCACCAAGTGGCTTGGCGCCATCACGCCTATTGGTGGAGTGTGCTTTCTGGCAGCATGGGCATGCCTGGCCTTGGCGGCTGGTAAATCTGTTTCTGGGAAATAGAAAACGCCGGACAGATTGGTGTCGATCCACACATCTGTCGCGCGATCCCTGTGCATAAAAAAACGCATGCAGCCAATGAGGACTGCATGCGTCTCAGACCAGACTGATCAATTATGCAACAGCAGAGAGATCCAGCTTAGCCTTGGTTTTTTCCTTGATCTCTTCGACGGTCACATCGGGTGCCAGTTCAATCACTTTCAGACCATTATCTGTGACTTCCATGACGCACAGGTCTGTAATGATGACATTGACAACACCAACGCCAGTCAATGGCAGCGTGCACTCTGGCAGCAGCTTGATGTCTGTAGTGCCATCTTTCTTGCGCGCGACATGTTCCATCAGAACGATCACCCGACCCACACCAGCTACCAGATCCATGGCACCGCCCATGCCTTTGACCATCTTGCCTGGAATCATCCAGTTGGCAAGATCGCCTTTTTCGGATACCTGCATGGCACCCAGGATGGCCAGATTGATTTTGCCGCCACGGATCATGGCAAATGAATCGGCAGAAGAGAAAATGGAAGAACCTGGCAAGGTGGTGACAGTCTGCTTGCCTGCATTGATCATGTCCGGATCAATTTCCTCTTCGGTTGGAAATGGTCCGATACCAAGCAAACCGTTTTCGGATTGCAGCCAGACTTCCACACCTGCCGGCACATGATTGGCAACCAACGTTGGCAGGCCGATACCCAGATTCACATAAAAACCGTCTTGCAGTTCTTTGGCCGCACGCGCAGCCATTTGATCGCGATTCCATGCCATGTTTATTCTCCTTTGGACGGACGTGTGGTGCGTTGTTCAATCCGTTTTTCAGGATTCTCGTTCAGAACGATACGTTGAACGTAAATACCGGGCAGATGAATCTGGTCGGGATCGAGTTCGCCGATATCCACGATTTTCTCTACTTCCGCCACCGTGACTTTTCCGGCCATCGCCACGTTAGGATTGAAATTTCTTGCGGTCTTGCGGAAGATCAGATTTCCGCTGCGATCTGCAATATGTGCTTTGACCAGGGATACGTCTGGGGTGAGTGAGCGCTCCATGACATACTGATGTCCGTCGAATTCACGGATTTCCTTGCCGTCGGCCACAATAGTACCTACCCCTGTACGGGTGAAAAAGGCTGGGATACCGGCACCACCAGCGCGCAGTTTTTCGGCCAGCGTACCCTGTGGGGTGAATTCCAGCTCCAGTTCCCCGGCCAGATACTGTCGTTCAAATTCTTTGTTTTCGCCCACGTAGGAGGCAATCATTTTTTTGATCTGGCGGGTAGTGAGCAACTGACCCAATCCGAAGCCATCGACACCCGCATTATTGCTGATACACGTGAGATCGCGTACACCGGAATCCCGCAGTGCCGCGATCAGGGCTTCCGGGATTCCGCAAAGTCCAAAACCGCCGACGGCGATCATCTGCCCGTCGGCCACAATGCCTTCGAGAGCGCGATCGGCACTTGCATATACCTTATCCATTTACTCTTCCTTTACTGATTATGAAATATGAACGAGAAGCCGGGTGCTGGCCTATTCCTGATGCGCCGTGGACGGTTGCCCGACATGGTTTGCAGCAGGAGCAAACTGCTTTTTAAGGGCAGCAAGCAATGGCGCCGGCCAGGGGCGCGATGTTCCGGATTCAAGATGGCTCAGTACAACAACAGCACGCGACCGCGCGTAGACAGTATCCGGGTCATTTTCCCGACATACTGTAATAGCGCAGTCCAGGCTGGATCTGCCTATACGCTGAGGGCGGTGCACGATTTCGATATTGCCGGGCCAGCTCATGGGTTTAACAAAGTCACATTCTGCCCTGGCCAGAACCACACCGGTACCCGGTTCAAAAAGCTGTAGCAATGGCCCGAAAATCTGCATTCGCGCCTCTTCAATGGCCCGAAAATAAACGGTGTTATTGACGTGCTGGAGCGCATCCATGTCCGCCCAGCGCAGCGGAAAGAGATGACGGTGCTCGGCCAGTTGAGATTCCGTCACCGGCTGGGCAGATGCAGCATTTTCAGGCATGAAAGGCCTCCTTATAACCCGGGGATACTGTATCAGATTTCCATGCGCAGCACATGCGACGACCCGGCTTTATTGGTACTTATCCTAGGTCTGTCACCTTCATGTCATCAGTCGAAAAAAACAGTAGCGCAGCGCAGCATTTGCGCCTGGAGCGCAGCCTGCGTCCCGCCACCGGTTATCACAGGCATTTAAGATCAGATCGACGTTCTGCACGAATAAGGAACACCGACGTTCCACCTGTCGGATCAGAGGTGCTGATTCACAGCTGTTAACCGCCAATTGCATCGCAAAGCCCTGCATTTGCCGCCATGTTGCAATACAATGAATACCAATTACATAAATTAAATTATCTCAGGAGCTAGCGCGAATGACCGAACGCGAATCAATGGAATATGACGTCGTCATCGTAGGCGGGGGGCCGGCGGGTCTTGCCGCTGCGATCCGATTCAAACAGCTGTGCCAGGAAAAAGAGAAGGATTTCTCCGTCTGTGTGCTGGAAAAAGGGGGAGAGATCGGTGCGCATATTCTCTCTGGCGCGGTCATGGATCCGCAAGCGCTCACAGAGCTGATTCCCGACTGGAAAGGAAAAGGCGCGCCGGTAGGCGTTGAAGTTACTGAAGACCAGTTTCTTTTTCTGAATGAGAATGGACACAAAAGCACACCCAAATGGGCGCTGCCACCCTGTTTTCACAATGAAGGCAACTACATCGTTCGTCTGGGCTATGTGACGCGCTGGCTTGGCGAACAGGCTGAAGCGCTGGGTGTCGATATTTTCCCTGGCTTTGCCGCCACAGAGCTGCTTTATAACGAAGCTGGCGGCATTCGCGGTGTTGCCACAGGCGACATGGGTCTGGATCGCGAAGGCAATCAGACTGCGCACTATCAGCCCGGCATGGAACTGCACGCCAAATATACGCTTTTTGCTGAAGGCTCCCGTGGTCAGCTTGGGCGTCAGCTGATTGAGAAATTCAAACTCGATCAGGGCCGGGATCCGCAAAGTTACGGCATCGGCATCAAGGAAATGTGGGAAATTGATCCTGCCAAATTCAAGAAAGGTCTGGTCATGCATACGGCGGGATGGCCGCTGGGCTCAGACACTTACGGCGGCTCGTTTCTGTATCACCTCGAAGACAATATC
This sequence comes from Advenella kashmirensis, assembly GCA_040393685.1. GTDB lineage: Bacteria > Pseudomonadota > Gammaproteobacteria > Burkholderiales > Burkholderiaceae_B > Advenella > Advenella kashmirensis_C. The sequence goes on from JBEBTQ010000056.1 coordinate 5,588, forward strand.
GTGATGGTCGGCATGGTCGTGGGTCTGGATTATTCCAATCCGTATCTGTCACCATTTGAAGAGTTCCAGCGTTACAAGACACACCCCAGCATTCGTCCATACTTTGAAAACGCCAAGCGGATTGCTTATGGTGCTCGCGCCATCACCGCGGGCGGACTGCTGTCCCTGCCCAAACTGGTATTTCTTGGTGGCGCGCTCATTGGCTGTGAAGCCGGTTTCCTGAATGCCAGTCGCATCAAGGGCAGCCATGCCGCAATCAAGACCGGTTCACTAGCCGCAGAAGCAGCCTTTGACGCACTCAGCGCCGATCGCAGTCAGGATATTCTGTCCTCCTACCCGATCGCATTCGAAAAGTCCTGGCTGTATGAAGAATTGAACAAAGCACGCAACTTCAAGCAATGGTTCAAAAAAGGCCAGCTGGTTGCTACCGTCATGACAGGCATTGAACAGCTGATTTTCAGAGGCAAGATGCCCTGGACGATCCACCGCAAGAAGGCAGATTATGAATGTCTCAAGCCTGCCGCCGAATGTACCAAGATCGACTATCCGAAACCGGATGGAAAACTCACATTTGATCGTCTGAGTTCAGTCTTCATTTCCAACACCAATCATGAAGAAAATGAACCCGTCCACTTGACGCTCAAGGACCCGACGGTTCCGGTACAGACCAACCTGAGGGTGTATGCAGGCCCTGAACAGCGTTACTGTCCTGCCGCAGTATACGAGTTCGTAAAGAATGATGATGGTGAGGACAGACTACAGATCAACGCACAGAACTGCGTGCATTGCAAAACCTGTGATATCAAGGATCCGACGCAGAATATCGTGTGGGTCGCACCTCAGGGTGGCGAAGGTCCGGTTTATAACGGGATGTAATGTGACGGCAGATCTCACAAAACGTGTGTGAGTCTTGAAAAGAAAACGGGGCGCTGATGCGCCCCGCTTTTGTTACTGCTGCTATGACTGATCCGAAGCACTCAGACGGATTCGTTGAGTTGCTCCAGAATTGCCGGATTCTCGAGCGTAGAAACGTCCTGAGTAACCTCTTCCCCTTTTGCCACAACACGCAAAAGTCGACGCATGATTTTGCCGGAACGCGTTTTAGGCAGATTCTCGCCAAAGCGGATATCTTTGGGTTTGGCAATCGGACCGATTTCCTTGGCAACCCAGTCGCGCAATTGTTTGGCAATTTCCTTAGCCTCATCGCCATGCGGACGATCACGCTTGAGCACCACGAAGGCCACGACGGCTTCACCCGTGGTTGAGTCGGGACGACCAACAACAGCCGCTTCAGCCACCAGTTCATGTGATACCAATGCAGATTCCACTTCCATGGTTCCCAGACGGTGTCCGGATACGTTCAACACATCGTCGATACGGCCCATGATCCAGAAATAGCCGTCTTCATCACGCTGTGCACCATCACCAGCCAGGTAATAACCGCGGTACTCTGGCGGGAAGTAGCTGTTCTTGTAGCGCTCGGGATCACCCCACACATTACGAATCATGGCTGGCCATGGTTTTTTGATAACCAGAAAACCGCCTTTTCCTTTGGGAACATCTTCACCGGTTTCATCCACAATGGCCGCAAAGATACCTGGCAACGGCAAAGTGCACGAACCGGGCTTGAGCGGTGTTGCACCGGGCAACGGAGTGATCATCTGTCCGCCGGTTTCAGTCTGCCACCATGTATCAACAATCGGGCAGCGCTCTTTACCAACGTTCTTGTAGTACCAGACCCAGGCTTCAGGGTTGATAGGCTCGCCAACTGAACCAATAATGCGCAGGCTGGACAGATCAAAACTGTTGGGGTGAACTTTTTCGTCGGCTTCGGACGCCTTGATCAGGGAGCGAATGGCCGTTGGCGCAGTATAGAAAGTGGTGACTTTGTGGCGCGCAATCATATCCCAGAAGCGGCCGGCGTTCGGATAGGTTGGTACGCCTTCAAACACCACCTCGGTCAGCCCTGCAGCCAGCGGGCCATATGTCACGTAGGTGTGGCCGGTGATCCAGCCCACATCGGCCGTGCACCAGAACACATCGCCCGGTTTCTGGTCGAAAGTCCATTTAACAGTAAGCAAAGCCCACAGGAGATAGCCGGCACTGGCATGTTGAACGCCTTTGGGTTTACCGGTAGAGCCGGAGGTATAAAGAATGAATAAGGGATCTTCTGAGTTCATGGCCACAGGCTCGCAGACCTCAGATTGATTGGCTTCAAAATCATTCCACCAGATATCGCGACCCTCTGTCCAGCTGGTGTCGCCACCCGTGCGTCGGTAAACAATGACAGAGCGAACCTTGTTCTCTGCCTGTGACAAAGCGTCATCTACGGCGGGTTTCAGTGGCAGGGCTTTGCCTCCCCGGTATTGACCGTCTGCGGTGATGACGACGGTCGCGCCGACATCCACAATGCGTTCACACAGACTTTTTGCAGAGAAGCCACCAAACACGACGGAATGGATGATTCCCAGTCGTGCGCACGCCTGCATGGCGACCACAGCTTCAATTGACATGGGCAGATAGATAATCGCCGTATCGCCTTTCTTGTAGCCCGCCTCTTTCAGGGCATTGGCAAAGCGACCGACGCGGGCAAGCAGCTCCTTGTAGGTGACCGGCGTCACAGCGCCATCATCGGCTTCGAAGATAATGGCGATCTGGTCTCCGCGCCCTTCTTCAATATGCTTGTCCAGACAGTTGTACGAAACATTCAGTTCTCCATCGGGGAACCATTTATAAAAGGGTGCCGAAGAACTGTCGAGCACGGTCGTGAATGGACGGGTCCACTTCAGATGTTCCAGAGCCTGGCGTTTCCAGAAGCCTTCGAAATCGTCTTCCGCTTCCTTATATAGCGCCTTGTAGGCATCCATGCCCGGAACAACCGCGTTTTTGACGAATTCTTCATTCGGCGGGAACACGCGGTTTTCGACGAGAACAGACTCTATTGACGTTGACATAAATGCGGTCTCCTGTACGTATACTAAGAAATTGATAAAACAAAAAAGATTTCCAATTGTGGAACATCCGGCAGGATGCCACCCATGTATTCAATGATATCCATATCGACAGCCATTTTGCCTTGTATGGTAGCCGAGAATAAATAAAATAGTAATCAGCAACAACCTGTATAACGATGGGAAGAACGCAGGCAGGCCGCTCTCAATTACAAAGCACAATATCGCGGAACAGCTTGCCAATTCCTTGAGCGAAATCAGGAAATAAGTAGGGGCTTTTCGTAGTCATACAACCGGAAATTGACCTGTTGCACTTACAAATCAATATGATGCCTGTAAGACTACGCAAGGAAATCGTGTGTTGCAGACAGGGCGAGCAAGGGTTTTCACCTACAGAGGCAATACAACAATTTCCATCCTGTCACAATTGCATTATTTTTTTACATTCATCAAGATACAAATCTGAACAAATACTGACGCGCTAAATTTATTTAACGTCAGATATCTGACGGCCAATACACGCTATTTTCTGTCAAATATCTGCGTTGATTTCAACCACGGGAAAAATTCATAATTTTTCGTGATTAATGCAAATTTTTCTAAACTTTGATCTAGAAAATCTTTAGAAAACGGTTGTGACTGCCTTGATTTTTATGTAGAATTTGCTCAGCTTTTGGAAAAGCGAGTCTGAACACCCTACTATTAACGATATGTAACGACTATGCCACCACAACCCTGCACCCGTTTTACCCAATTTCATAGCCGTTTCAGACGGTCGCTGCTCACCCTCCTCAGTATATCCCTGACCAGTTTCACCTTCTCCCAAGTCGCAATCGCCGACGATCTCGATCAGGAACAATCCCAGAAACTCATTATCACGCAAAATGGCGTGGTTGATGCTGCAACGGATCAGCCTGTTTCTGAGTGGAATACAAAAATTTCCGATCCTATTGGTGATCTGATTGCTCAGGCCAAACTTCGCCGTAACAACCTGGATGCCGCAATTGACTCTCCTGTTTCTGCGTCCAGCGAACTGGCCGAAGCTGCTCTGAACTATCTTGGCGTGCGTTATCGCTACGGTGGCACAACACCCAAAGGCGGATTCGATTGCTCTGGTCTCATCTACTATACCGCCAGCAAATATATGGGAGTCAACCTTCCTCGCGTTGCAGCATCCATGGCACAGGTTGGAGAGTCGGTTGATCGTAGTGAACTGCAGCCCGGAGATCTTGTCTTTTTCAACACTCGTGGCAAGCGTTATTCTCATGTTGGCATTTACGTAGGCGAAAACCGTTTCGTCCACTCTCCTCGTACCGGATCAGTTGTCCGTGTCGATACCATGGACAACGGCTACTGGAAGAGCAGATACAATGGCGCCAGACGACTGGAAGGCCAGCGCGTTGCTTCACGCTAAGTAATCGCGATAAATTACCCGTCTGTATTTTTGCCAGATATATCGTCAAAGGCTGCGTAACAATGCCGCCTCTGATTAGAGATCAGCAAATCCGCAGTTAGAAAAACCGGCTTCATCCTGAACAGATGGCCGGTTTTTTGAATTTAATGCTGCTGGCTATTGAGTGTCTGCGATTGAATTTTGACAGTTGAATATTGCGGCGGAATAAGAGCGACGCAATTGCAGCTATCAGATATTGGCAAGCGAATAGCAACACGCAATTAAGATCGACGACTCGTACGCGACGCGTTGCCGACAAAGCGTTGCCGAATTCGGTTCATCTAGGACGCACTGGCGTTCATCATAGACGGCGCATTGAATGACGACGCCCTGTCCTTAACAAACCCCGTCAACAATAACGACTGACCGGACGCAAGTACGCCGCTCGGGCAACGCTCCCGCAAAAAGCGCATAACATGGCAGTCCCAATATGGATTCTTATCGACGCTTGCCTGCTTCTTTTCGCTGCGGACAATCAGCACAGCGGAATCCGGACTGCGTCAAAGCCTGCTCCATACTGCAGAGCGAGCGCCGACAAGCAACGACAGGAACCCCGGCCTTTTGAGCGGCGGAACGGAATGACTTCATCACGTTGTGACCCAGAAAGTCTGTCAGCAGAATGACCATCTGTGTGCCCGTTGGCAACTGATAGGTTTTCTTCTGATGGGAAGGATCACGGCCGCTGATGTGCTGCTTGATTTCAATATTATGATCTTTTAGAAGTACGGGAATATTGCCCAGACGATCTGCGCCGACCACTACTGCACTCATATTACCAATCATAGTTTTCTCCATAAAAACTGGATTGATTATAAATGAGAATCATTATTATTAGCAATGTTATTTTTTATAAATTTATTACTGAAAGTCCGGATTCATTGAAAAAAGTTGTCTCCCTAGGGAAAGTCCCGAATGGTTAAATGGCAAAGCTGCGCCTAGAATTAAAACACTTGTTTAAATCACGTGTTTGATTATGGCCTCCAATCGCAGTGAAATCACTCGCACCGCTTTACTGAATGCCGCGGAAACCCTCTTCGTAAAAAGTGGGTACGATGCGACGTCTCTGCGGCAAATTACGTCGGCAGCCAAAGTGAATCTGGCTTCGATCAATTATCACTTTGGCAGCAAGGAAGAGCTGGTTCGCGCCGTGCTGAAACGTCGCCTGGAATGGATCAATCGCGAACGTCTTCGATTGCTGGATGCGCTGGAGAAACGGGCCGCCCCCGATCCGGTCAAACCCTCGCAACTGGTAGATGCGTTTTTCGGAACGCTGCTGCGACACGCTTCCGATCCGGAACATGATGCCAACATCTTTATGCGGCTGCTTGAACGCACCATGACGGACCCGTCCAATTTTATCAAGACGCTGTTCGCCCATGAATACGCAGAAGTGGTAGACCGCTACAAAACCGCTTTTATCCGGGCGATGCCCGATGTCCCCGAAACCGAAATCATCTGGCGCTTTCATTTCATGCTGGGTGCTACATCCTATGCGATTGCGGGGATCAATATTTTGCAGGGCGTTCTTCCCAACATGCCTTCGTCGCTACCCGATGAAAATGTCTACGATGAACTGCTGCTGCCCCGACTCATGAGTTTTCTATTAGGAGGTCTGCGTGCCCCTCTCCCAACACATTAAAGCGTTCCGCAAACGTCACATCAGCCGGCCGCTGCTTGGCAAATTCAAAAAAGTGCTGCCATCCATGTCAGACACTGAACGAGATGCCATTGAGGCGGGTACGGTTTGGTGGGATGCACAGCTTTTCAGCGGCAAACCCGACTGGTCTGTATTACAGCAATATCCGAAGCCCACGCTCACTCAGGAAGAACAGGCGTTTCTTGATAACGAAGTCAGGCACGCGTGCTCGCTCGTGGATGACTGGAAAATCACCACCGAAGACTTCGATCTGCCGCCAGAGGCCTGGGAATACATCAAGAAGAATCGTTTTCTGGGCATGATCATTCCCAAAGCCTACGGCGGATTGGGGTTCTCTGCGTTCGCGCATTCCGAGGTCATGACGCGTCTCTCAACCCGCAATTCAGCATTGGCGGTTTCTGTCATGGTTCCCAATTCCCTGGGACCTGGCGAATTGCTGGTGCACTATGGAACCGAAGAGCAGAAGAACCACTACCTTCCCCGACTGGCCAGTGGTCAGGATATTCCTGCATTTGCCCTGACCAGCCCCTGGGCGGGCTCCGACGCTGCGGCCATTCCCGACAGTGGCGTTGTATGCATGGGCGAATGGAACGGCGAGCAGGTTCTGGGCATGAAGGTGTCATGGAACAAACGCTATATCACGCTGGCGCCCGTCTGCACATTGCTGGGTCTGGCCTTCCGACTGTTCGATCCTGATGGCCTGCTGGGTGATAAGAAAGATATCGGTATTACCTGCGCGCTGGTTCCGCACGATCATCCAGGTGTGAAAATCGGACGACGTCATTTTCCGCTGAATGCCATGTTCATGAATGGTCCGACGCAGGGCGAGGATGTTTTCATGCCGCTGGACTTTATTATTGGTGGTCCGGCCATGGCAGGAAAAGGCTGGCGGATGCTGATGGAATGCCTGGCTGCCGGCCGCTCCATTTCCCTGCCCTC
>JBEBTQ010000057.1:0-12429 GCA_040393685.1 Advenella kashmirensis
TCGAAAGAGAACATGTTCAACGGATCATTCTGACCCGCCCCGCAGTGGAAGCCGGCGAGCGCCTTGGCTTTCTGCCCGGCGATCTGGCCCAGAAAGTGGACCCATACCTGCGCCCGCTATACGATGCCCTGTATGACCTGATGGGCTTTGAAAAAGTCATGCGTCTGTTCGAAAAACAGACCATTGAAATCGCACCACTGGCCTATATGCGCGGGCGTACACTCAATCACGCCTTCGTGATACTGGATGAAGCGCAGAACACCACACAGGAACAGATGAAGATGTTTCTGACACGCATCGGTTTTGGCAGCAAAGCCGTGATCACCGGTGACCCGTCACAGATTGACCTGATCAAGGGGCAGAAAAGCGGTCTGGAACATGCCTTGCGCGTGCTGGGCAATGTCCATGGCATCGCCTTTTCCCGCTTTACCAGTGAAGACGTAGTGCGCCACCCCCTGGTTGCCCGCATTATCGATGCCTACGATCAGGCTGAGGGTCGCACGCAAAATGGCTGACAGCAGCCCACGCAGAAAATCCCGGGTACGCGATACCTCCTATCTGCGCAGTTCCGTGCAGCATGTCGTGCCAGTGCCCGAACTCAGTCGCCAGCGCATTCGCAGCTGGATGCTGCGCGCCGTGGATGCGGCCATGGAAGAAAACGACGAGATTATTGAAGTTGAACTCACGCTGCGCCTGGTGGATGAGCCTGAGGGTCGCGAACTGAACAGCCAGTTCCGCGGTCGCGATTACGCCACCAACGTGCTTACCTTCGAATATGGCGTCGATCCTGACGGTATTGCGCGCGGCGACATCGTCCTCTGCGTTCCCGTGCTCAGACAGGAAGCCGAGGCCCAGAAAAAGACGCTGACACAGCACGCCGCCCATCTTGTGGTACACGGCGTACTGCATGCGCTGGGCTACGATCATATCCAGGAAGACGAAGCCGCCCACATGGAGGCGCTGGAAACCGCGATTCTGGGCGGCATGGGTCTGCCCGATCCCTATCTTGCCAATTAAGCAGCCAATTAAGCAGCGAGCGTCAGACAGAAACAGGCAGAAAGCGACTTTTCGGCCACGTGGCATGCTACCTTCAGAGAGCGACAAAAAAGGCCTGGGTTTACGCTAAGTCATTAACTTTTCATCAAAATTGTGCCAAATTGGGTTATCCTTATAACTCCCTAAACTAGACGTCCAGAGATGTCAGAACCATATCCTTCGAACGATGCCGAGGCAGACAGTCAGCCAGGCAAAAAACCCATTTCACGCTCACTCATTCAGCGAATCAAAGGCCTGCTGGGCCAGAATGAGCCCGAAGACCGCGAAGACATCCAGGAGATCCTCTCTTCTGCGCATGATCGGGATATCATCGACGATGATTCCTACTCCATGATTGTGGGGTCCATTTCCTTCACTGAAAAAAATGTCAGCGATATCATGATTCCGCGATCCCGCATGGATCTGCTGGATATCAGCAAGCCCCTGCAGGAACTGCTGCCTGGCATTGTGGAAACCGCTCACTCACGCTTCCCGGTTTACGAAGAAGAAAAAGACAACATCATTGGCATCCTGCTTGCCAAAGACCTGTTGCGTTTCATCACCAATCCCGAAACAGATATCCGTAGCCTGGTGCGTCCGGCCATTTATATTCCCGAGACCAAGCGACTGAATCAGTTGCTGCGCGACTTCCGCGAGAATCGCAACCACATTGCGATCGTCATTGACGAGTATGGCAGCATTGCCGGCCTGGTCACCATGGAAGACGTTCTGGAACAGATCGTTGGCGACATCGAAGACGAGTACGACGAAGAAGCGCAAACGACCATCTTTCCGGAGACGGATTCCTCCTGGCGCGTCATGGCCATTACGGAAATCCGTCAGCTGAACCAGACGCTGCAGGTAGCTATCCCCGAAGATGATTACGACACCATCGGCGGCTGGCTGGCTGCCGAGCTCGATCACATTCCGCAGCGCGGAGACAGCTACGATTACCAGGGCCTGCGCTTCCAGGTGCTGCGCGCCGATGCACGTCGCGCGCTGTGGCTGCACATCAAACGCCTCTCGGCCATGAGCGGCAGCCAGACCAAAACTGAAACCTGAGCCCATGGTCTGGCTCCTACTCCTTGCAGCCGGGGCAGTTCATGCCCTTAGTTTTTCGCCAGACCCGCTGCCTGGCTGGGCCCTGCCCTATGTGCAGGTACTGGCCATGGCCGTTCCTGCGTATCTGGTTCTGGGAACGCGGGACATCAGACGCGCCGCACTCGCCGCCTTTGTGTTCAGTACCAGCAGTTTCTGCGTCGGCGTGTACTGGCTTTATATCAGTATGAATCATTTCGGCGGTCTGGCAGCACCTCTGGCCGCCCTCGCCGTTCTGCTCTTCTCGCTTTATCTGTCGCTTTATGCTGCGCTTGCCGGTGCCTGTACCGCCTGGGTAGGACGTGGTCTGAATTTTTTATGTGCCCCCTCGGCACTGGCGCGCTGCCTGCTGTGGGCGGCCGCCTGGACTCTCGGTGAATGGCTGCGCGGCTTTGTGTTCACCGGTTTCCCCTGGAATAACATCGGCTATGCGCATACCAATAGCCTGCTTTCGGCCTGGGCTCCCATCTGGGGGGTATACGGCGTGGCCTTTCTGGCCGCGCTGGCCAGTGCGCTTACCGCTTCCATCTTTCATTTTCTGAAGCACAACCGGCCGGGCATTATTGCCGTGATGGCCAGTGCCCTGCTGGGCATGTTCCTCGTCAGTCTGGCCGTCAGCCGCATCGACTGGTTCGATCGCCAGGGTCCGGCCATGACAGTACGTCTCGTACAGGGAAATATTCCCCAGCAGATGAAATTCGATCCGTCCCAGTTGATGAGCTCGCTTCAGCAACAGTTTGCGCTGGCCAGCCGCCCGTCTGTGGATGTACATCATACCCCTTCCCTGATCGTGTTTCCCGAGACTATTCTGCCGACTTTCCAGGACAGAATGGCCCCGGAATTCTGGCAATCCGTAGTGGAACTGGCCGATCAGATGAACGCAACCCTGTTCATGGGCAGCCCCATGCATACCGTCGAACAGGGCAAGGACCGTTACACCAACAGTGTGCTGTCCATTGACCGGAATACGTCGGTGACAGCGCTGATGCAGGCACAGGACGTGCCCGTGTATGACAAGCGGCATCTCGTGCCTTTCGGCGAATTTGTTCCCTTTGGCTTTCGCTGGTTCGTGGACGCACTGAGTATCCCGCTGGGTGATTTTGACCGCGGTTCTCAGGGTCAGAAAAGCTTTGTTGTGGACAGTCAGCTATTCGCTCCAAACATCTGCTACGAAGATGTGTTTGGCGAAGAGCTGCTGCCTGCATTGCGTACGCAGGCAGATGGATCGCCGGGCGCCAGCGTGCTGTTCAATGTCAGCAATCTGGGCTGGTTCGGCAATACCTGGGCGCTAAGACAGCACTTGCAGATTGCTCGCATGCGCAGCATGGAAACCGCAAGGCCCATGATTCGTGCGACCAACACTGGAACCACAGCTGCCATCGATGCGAAGGGTCAGGTACTGGCTGAATTGCCTACTGCCAAAGCGGACGTGCTGGATGTACAGATTCAGGGCACGCAGGGTCTCACGCTTTACGCAAGGGTGGGTAACTGGCTGATCGTGATCGTGAGCGTTCTGGTATTGCTCTGCGGCTATCTCGTGAAAAGACGCTGATGGCCCCGGCTCAATGAAAATTTCGACTTTGCGTCTGCAGATTTCCCAGCAAAGGGGTCAGATTGACCAGTCGCTCCACAATCACATGCTGTACGCCATTGGCTGACTGCCAGCGCCCATAGGCTCCCATCAGTCGCGAGGTAAGCAGTTCCTTGCGCTGACGCGTAGCCAGTTCGGGCCGAATGAGCAGATTGACCTGCCCCGTTTCGTCTTCCAGTGTCACAAACACCACGCCTTTTGCCGTTCCCGGTCGTTGCCGGATCGTCACAATTCCTGCGGCCCGAACCAGACGTCTGTCGGGCTGCTTGCGCAGAATCGCAGCAGACGAAAAACGCATTTGCACCAGGCGATCCCGCAACAGTTCCAGCGGATGTCGTCCCAGCGTCAGGCCCAGTGAATCGTAATCCGCAATAAGCGACTGTCCTTCGGTAAGCAGAGGCAGCTGCGGCGTTGTTGCCTCATAGACTGGTGCATCGCGCAACATATCGTTGTCAGGTACACTGACCACGGCATCCCAGAGTGCCGCCCGGCGATGCCCGGCGAGACTTTCCAGGGCGTTGCCCGAAGCCAGCGCATTCAGATCGTGTCGGTTCAGATCAGCAAGCCTTGCAAGATCACTGACAGATTCCACGGCAGACCGGGCTCGAACCTCAACAATTCTTTTTGCCGCGTCCTCACTCATCCCCTTGACCTGATTGAGTCCCAGCCGCACGCAAGGTCTGTTGCCCTCTCTGCGTTTGGAAATATCCGTATCAAATTCAAGCGTGGCCTCCCAGTCACTGATCAGCACATCGGGAGGCAGCACTTTGACGCCGTGCCGCCTGGCATCCTGAATGAGCGTAGATGCACTATAAAAACCCATGGGCAGACTATTGAGCAGTGCTGCCAGAAATGCTTCGGGTTCATGACATTTCAGCCAGCTGCTTGCATAGGCCAGTAACGCAAAACTTGCTGCATGACTTTCGGGAAAACCGTATTCTCCAAACCCCTGAATCTGTCGGAAAATCTGTTCAGCAAACTCCCTCTCATACCCTCTTTCAAGCATGCCATCCACGATCTTGTTATAGAATTTTTCCAGCCCGCCTTTGCGCTTCCAGGCTGCCATGGAGCGTCGCAGGGAGTCTGCCTCACCTCCTGTGAAACCCGCAGCCTTCATGGCGATCTGCATAACCTGCTCCTGAAAAATCGGCACGCCCAGTGTACGCTCAAGCGCCGATTTAATTTCTTCGCTGGGATAGGTCACCGGCTCCAGATTCTGACGTCGCCGCAAATACGGATGCACCATCCCGCCTTGTATGGGACCGGGACGGATGATGGCGACTTCGATCACCAGATCGTAATAACAACGCGGTCGCAGGCGCGGCAACATGGTCATCTGTGCGCGCGATTCAATCTGGAATACGCCAATCGTATCCGCCTTGCAGATCATGTCATAGGTTGCCGTATCTTCTTGTGGAATATTCTGCATGCTGAATGGTTCATTGCGACGTATTGCCACCAACTCGAGCGCGCGACGAAGTGCACTGAGCATGCCCAGAGCCAGCACATCGACCTTCAGAATACCCAGCGCATCCAGATCGTCCTTGTCCCATTGCACGACACTACGGTCTGGCATGGCGGCATTTTCTATAGGTACCAGGCGCGCCAGCGGACCACGTGACATAACAAAACCGCCGGGATGCTGGGAAAGGTGACGCGGAAAGCCAATCATTTTTTCTGCCAGATAAACCCACTGCGCAGCAACGGGTGACGAAGCATCCAGACCACTTTCCTTCATACGTTCCAGCAGATTCGCGCGGCCATCCCAATAATGATAGGAACGCGCCACCGCCTCGATAAGGATAGGGTCAACACCCAGTGCCTTGCCCGTATCCCGCAACACACTCTTGACCCGATAGCTGATGACAACCGCCGTGAGCGCGGCCCGATCCCGGCCATACTTGCGATAGATGTACTGAATAACCTCTTCACGGCGCTGATGTTCAAAATCCACATCGATATCAGGCGGTTCATCGCGCTCTTTGCTGATAAACCGTTCGAACAGATTATTGCCCTGCCCAGGATCGACCTCGGTAATAAAAAGACAATAGCAGACAGCGCTGTTCGCGGCCGACCCCCTGCCCTGACACAGAATATGCTTGCTGCGGGCAAACTGCACAATATCGTAGACCGTCAGAAAATAAGGTTCGTACTTCATGTCGGCAATGATCTGCAGTTCTGTTTCCAGCTGAAGCCTTACGCTTTCAGGCAGGCCTGCACCATACCTGAGCCGGGCGCCGGCATAGGTTTCCTGACGCAGGTATTGCGTCAGGCTCAGATCGGGAGGACAGATATCCTTAGGATATTCGTACCTGAGTTCCGTGAGACTGAAACGACAATTGAGCATGACCTCTACGGTCTGTTCCAGCGTCTCACGCGGGTAGAGGCTTGCCAGCGTGAGGCGCGGACGCAGATGATGCTCTGCGTTGGACTTGCGTTCAAAACCGCAATCCTGCACGCTCTTGCCGTGGCGAATGGCGGTCAGGGTATCGTGTACGGGCTTGCGGGAACGCACATGCATTTGCACCTCTCCTGCGGCTACCAGTGGCACACCAGTACTGTCGGATACCGCCTGAAGCGTTGCCTTGTGTGCTTCATCCTGCCCCTGATTCAACATACTGATGACCAGCCAGCATCGCCCGGCAAACGCCTGTGCCACCCATTGTGCCTGCGCGAGTATCTGTTCATACGGGGCACCATACTCGGGCACCAGCAATCCCAGACACTTCGGCAGATTCTTCAAATGCGCAAGAGACGGTTCCTCTGGCTGGGTAATGTCGCTGGTTGTGAGGTAGTAGCTGCCCTTGGGTGCACGTCCCCGACCCAGGGTAATGAACTCACACAGGTTGCCATAGCCATCGCGGTCTTGTGCCAGCACAACAAGTCGCAAATCGGGCTGATGAGGGGTATGCAGGGTGAATACGGACCCAACGATCAGTTGCAAAGGCAAACGCGATGGAACATCGGATGGAGCCTCTGATGGGGTCTCTGATGGCGCCTCGGACGGTTCATGATCAGATGCTGAAGGATTGGACGAAGAAGGATCAGATGATGACCTTTTGGATGATGACCTTTTGGATGATGAACTTTTGGATGACGCTTTTTTGGATGAGGAAACATTGGACGAGGAAGCATTGGATGGCGAAGCATTGGATAAGGAGGCGTCAGAAAGCGACTTGGTGGGAACACAGCCCAGCGACGAAGACATCAGGCCCACCCCGTCCTGCGGGAAAAGAGAACGGCTCAGTGAGGGCAGCCCGATGGTGCAGCCAGCCTTTCGCAGTGCTTCTTTTCTTCTGCGCTCGGCCTCCTCCAGAATTGGCCGGTTGAGTTTTGTGACCTCTGCGTGAGCTCGCACGACGCCAGCTACCGAGCACTCATCTGTAATGGCCAATCCCGCATAGTTCAGTTTGAAAGCCTGTTCCACCAATTCTTCAGGATGTGATGCACCCTGCAAAAAGCTGTAATTGCTTTGACAGTAAAGTTCCGCATAGATGGGCAGTTGATAGGACGTTGTTGTCATTTCCGTTCCTTACCCAAAAAAACCGTGCAGGAACCATCGACGATCATTCTGTCGCTCCTGAAACAACCAGTACCTTGCGCCTTCCTTGTCTTCTGCAACAAAATAGTCTCGCAGCGCCCAGCCCTCCCACCAGCCATCTTCAATTCTTTCCGGCCCGCGAAGGATATACAGTGGAGAGCCATACCAGGGACGATGCTCACGAACCGACAGCGGCAAAGGTTTTTCCAGCAACCAGCATGGCCGGTCTGCGCCTGTCACAGGCGCATCCGAGACAACAGAAGAACCGCCAACCGGCTCCCACCGGTTTGCCACTTCCGGGCGATGATCAGCCAGCGGCTGTGGACGCAATACCCGCTCGTGGCCCAGTCGGGCCAGAATGATTTCAATAACGCGCTGTCTGTCCTGCGGCGTGCCTCCGGGTTCGGGAAACAGACTGTCGGCTACCGGCACGCTGTCCTGCACCCGATTGACCTCAAGCGCCAGCGCGATCACAGGCGCAGCCAGTTTCAGATGATGCAGATGCTCATGCAGCAGACGCATCAGGTGAGCCGGATCGCGTGTGGGCAGACCTGTAGCCAGCAGCAACTGCGTAGGCTCGCGCGCGTGTCGACCACGCTCATGTTCCAGCAAGAGTGTCAGTTGCGTCGCCGCCTGCTGGTGTGCAGCCAGCCAGCCACAAAGCTGCTCAATCAGGCGACGGGCCACTGCGGCCACGGCTTGCGTGGATTCGATGCGTTCCACCAACTCGATGCGTCCGTGAAATTGCAGTGGTGCAGTAAGCCATTTGAAAATTTCCGGATTTTTGCCATAGGCCGTATCCAGGGATTGCAGGAGCTGTTTGCTGGTTCGGCGCTGCAGCTGCGCGCGCGGCAACTGGCGCAACGCGCCCAGCGTGCTGCAGCCAATATTGTCAAGCCAGGCTTCATAAGGCCGGGCAGCAGGCAAGCCATTGGCCGGCAAGGTATCCAGAAGACGAAACAGCGTGTGGGGTTTCAGACAGCGGCGCCAGCGCGTACTGGCAGCCGTAGCCAGCAGCCACGCTCCCATTGCTGTTGCACCAATACCAAATTGGGCAGTCAGGCACAGGCCCTCCAGCGTTCCCTGAATACGCCGATACAGCTGCCGAACGCCGCCAAAAAGACTGAGACTGGCAGTCACGTCCAGCAGCAAGGTATCCTGTTCGCCCAGAGCCAGTTCTGGCGTGTACTGCAACAGCGCCAGTGAACTTGTCTGAATGGCAGAATGATGGATGTGTTCATCGTATTCGGTAATCACGGCTTGCGGACACAAGGCGTTGACGCCTTTCAGGCGCATGCCGGGCCGCACCCCTGCAAGCCATGCTGCGGGAGAGCAGACCAGGACCAGGCCGGACTCAATGACCACTGCCGCGGTATGACGCCAGTCAGGACAGAGAGTGTCCAGTGTGGGATGCAGCAGATGCACGGCTATCCATGTTCGCATCATAGAACTCGGTAAAAGCAGCAGGATAAGCAGAACGGCCAGGATACAGAAAGTCTGTTGACGCTGGATCTGCAGGCCCTGATCGCGCCAGGGTGCTGGAATAAAGCGTGACCTGAACGGGGTGTTCCACCGCACTGCCACGACGTTTGACAATATGTACCTGAAGCCCCGCGGGCACCGGCTGCAGCGCCAGACGCAGCGGCGCAGGCGAAGATTGCCGGGCCGCAGACAAAGCCCGCACGAGCACGAACAGGGTATCGCCTTTTTGCGCAGCCAGCTGCAGGCGGCGCAGGGCCGCATCGCGCAGGGTATCCTGCCACAAGACAAGTGCAGCAAAGGCGCCACTGTTAAGAATATGCTCTGCCGCCCACAAGGCATCGGCCATACCTTGGGGAGACAGCCAGAGCAGACGGGAAGGTGCCACACCCCACTGCGCCCAGGCACAGGTCTGAGGAACATAAGGAGGCTGAATCAGCACAATGGGCCGCTGATCCTGAGCATTACGCAACCGCGGACCTGAGTCGGCAGATGGGATGTCGCGCGCAGAAGGGTCTGTCGCAACACTGCCATTACCCCTGGCATGCTGACGGTTCCCTTCAGCATGGCCAGGCGTACCCTGATCGCTCAGCGCGTGTCTGAACAACTGCAGCTCGCCGATTCCGGCACGCGGCGTCATGACCTCGATCAGATTACCCAGCGGCCAGCCACCACCCGGCAACTGAGCCGATATTTCGGGGTAGCCGGTGCTGACATACAGACCAGGAGAACGGGCAATTTGCGATGCCCGCCAGAGCGCGGGATGAATTCGTTCTGGCGCAGCCAGTAACAGAGAGGCATCGGTGTTCTGATCCGGCTCAGCAATGTCTTTGCCGCCAGGCACTTCTGCGCGGATAGCCGCGTTTTTGGGGATGGCTGTTTCCTTGAGGGTAGCCTGGTTCGAAGGCGAGTTTGGGGAGCGATCCGGAGACTGATCCGGGCACTGATCCAGAGACGGATTCAAAGACTGATCCGAGACCTGGTCCAGAGGCAGATTCAGAGGCAAAGACAGGCTTGCGGACAGCATAGACTCGGGCACGACGCTTTGCCCTGCGCTTTTTGCAGCCCTGTTGAGAATGCTTTTTGATAGCCGGCTGCAAGACTGGGAAACGTTTTTTGCCACGCTTCTGCTTTTTTCAGCGCTTTGGGTTGTCATTGCGCTGATTGCTTTTTTACCAGTACCCGTGCCTGTATCAGTGCCCGCATTTATATTCGTACTTAATTCTGCATTTGTACCTGCATTTGCACCGGCATTTGCACCCGCACTTCTGCCTGCATATTGTGCAGAATTTTTCGCCGATTTGTCTGCTGGCGACAGCAATGACTGTGCGGCCGGAAGCCCGGCTGAAGAGGGATTTTTGATCATGGCAATTTTCCTTAATACTGTATAAGTATACAGTATTTTTTGAGACGCCAGCATTGTGGAAAACCGTAGATTACTGGATAATGGACTGACCACTCATGCAGACAACTGCATCAGAACGCCCTTATCTTCCCTTCTTTTTCAGGCATATACCATGAAAACAACCTCTTCTATTATCTTTTCCCTGATCCTTGCGGCGCCCGCCGTTGCCTTTGCCAACTCCCATCACCAGGAAGAAGCCGAAGCTATCGGACAGGCGAAAATCAGTCTGACCGAAGCTGTGCAGACCGCCGAGTCTGAGACCGGCGCCAAGGCCGTTGAAGTCGATTTCGACAAAGAAAACAACGTCTGGGGCTATGAAGTCAAAACCCTCAAACCGGGTACAAAATACGAACTTTTCATCGACGCCAACACAGGCAAAATCATTTCCCGCAAGGAAGAAAGCAAGAACTGAAAAGCCTAGCGGACGGGCGTCATTTGATCGCGCCTAGCGGCCGATAATTGCCGCCTGCTCGTCCCCTGCCTTTACCCGGAAATCCGAATACGGGTCTTCCTGCTGGATATTGATACGCATTCGACTTGTTTGGATGTTGCCAAAAATGGTCGCAAAAGGCGTGTCCTTGGCGTCATTTCCTCTGGCAATGACCACCAGATTGTCTGGCGGCGCAAGTCTTGTAGGGTCAAACTTGATCCAGCGTCCGCCCAGATACGCTTCAAAAATTGCGTGAAAATCCTGTGGCGGTTCATCAAAATAAACATAACCAACACAAAACCGCGCAGGAATATTCAGCGCACGGCAAAAAGTAATCGCCAGATGGGCAAAATCCCTGCACACGCCCTTGCGCTTTTCAAAGACATCCCAGGCTGATGTCGTGGAGTCTGAACACCCCACCTCGTACTGAATGTTCTCCTGAATCCAGTCGATTATAGATTCAACCAGGACAATCCCATCCCCCTGAGCCGAGAACCGCGACTGGACCTCGGCCGAAAGAACATCTGACTCACAATAGCGGCTGGGACGCAGACAAGGCAGTGTCTTCTTTGGCAAACGGCCGATGGAGTAAATGGCCGCCTGATCGGGCCGTCTTTCATTATTGGTCACCACGCTTGCGGTGTAATCCACGCTTATCTTGCCAACATCGGCAGAAAATGATGCAAAGCGTCCGCCCACAGCATCAATATTCTTCTGAAAGTTCAAAGGCGACCTGACTCCATCATGATCGAAATACTCCACCTTCAGATTTTCTTCCAGAATCAGCTGGCTTTTCTTGGATACCAGCATATTCAGAAAAAACTCACTTGCCGAAAACACCTCGTACTCGAGGCAGGTATTGATTTTTGATACCAGCATTTCAGACAGCTCCACTTATGATTATCCGTGCTGCACGGCGCGGCACTGACGAATGATTGTTTTTTAAAAAGCACCCGAGCCCGGTCTTCAGGGTAAACGAATGCCATGAGCTGCGACACTGCTTGCGGTCAGCATTGGACCGGCAACGAAAACGACCTCTTAGCGATTCTAGCAAACCTGTCAATAGCCCAATGCAGGTCGCAAAATCGGACCGGTGGAGGAACTGGAGCCAGACACCCGATCAGAGATTTAATTGTGTCTGACAGGTATGCTATCCTTTCGGTCGATTTATGAAGACTACCACCAGGAGATAATAATGAGTACGCCTGCTGGCATTCGCTTGAAGAATCCCGCTCATCCAGGTGGATTTATTCGTAGCGAGATTATAGAACCGCTGGGCCTTTCAGTCACTGCGGCAGCGAATGTACTGGGTGTGACCCGGGCCACGCTTTCGACTTTGCTCAATGAACACGCCCACTTGTCACCAGAAATGGCGCTACGTCTAGAAAAGGCGTTTGGGGTGTCGATGGGTACGCTAATGCGGATGCAGAACAGTTATGACATTGCTCAAACTCGCAAACGCGCAAGTGAAATCCATGTCGCTCCTTACCAGGGTACCGCTGACGGTGTACCCGTAACGGCGTGATACTTCAGACTAATAGGACGCAGTACCTGACAGACGGCTTGAGCGCACTTCCCTGCCAGCTCTCCCGATCAGAGTTGAGAATGACCGCTCACGCGCCCAGGCTCATGCGGCCGCAATTGTAATAAACACATCCGGCAAACGCGCACTGCCCTCTGACAATCGGGTACAGCCAGCACGCATCGCAAAGATGCGACGCTGGTAACCTAAATTTCCGGATATTCACTAAAGCGATCGATGACCGCTTTGACGAACCCGTCTGAACGAGAGAATGCCTGCTCTTTACTTTCGCCGTTAATACCCCACACCATATTGGCCTGAATATAAT
>JBEBTQ010000058.1:0-12422 GCA_040393685.1 Advenella kashmirensis
CATTCTCTTGAGTCCCCAACACAAACCCGCTGCTGCGGCAGGCGAGCGGTCCCCGGTTGCACGCAACGAAATTATGCCACTGGATCTGGCTCTGGTAGAAAGCCAGCGGGCCAATCTGAGCGCCATTGAGCGTCGCATCGCTTCTCTGCCCGGGCGCCGGACCGTCAAGAAAGAAGCCCAGGCCGCCTGGCTTCTCAAGGCTGTCAGCTGCATTGATCTCACAACACTTAACGGCGATGATACACCGGAGCGGGTGCGCCGACTGTGCGCCAAGGCGGCTCAGCCTGTCCGTCAGGATCTGCTTGATGCCCTGGGCTTTTCGCTGCCTCTGACTACAGGCGCGGTCTGCGTCTATCACCGTTATGTGGCAACGGCTGTTCAGGCTCTGGAAAATACGCATATCCCCGTGGCTGCCGTGTCTACCGGTTTCCCGGCAGGTCTGTCACCACATGAACTGAAGCTGCAGGAAATTGCCGCCTCGGTTGCGGCAGGTGCCAGCGAGATTGATATTGTGATTACCCGGGAGCATGTGCTCACAGGTAACTGGCAGGCCCTGTATCAGGAAATGTGCGAGTACCGTCAGGCCTGCGGCGATGCCCACGTCAAAGCCATTCTGGCAACCGGGGACATCAAGACCCTGCGCAATGTGGCCCGCGCTTCCATGGTCTGCATGATGGCCGGCGCCGATTTCATCAAAACCTCAACGGGCAAGGAAGGGGTCAACGCCACGCTGCCGGTATCACTGGTCATGCTGCGCGCCATTCGCGCCTTCCATGAACTGACCGGCTTTCAGGTGGGTTACAAACCTGCGGGCGGAGTTTCCACGGCCAAGGACGCAATCAATTACCTGATTCTGGTCAATGAAGAGCTTGGCCGTCGCTGGCTTGAGCCCGATCTGTTCCGCTTTGGTGCTTCCAGCCTGCTGGCCGATATTGAACGCCAGCTTGAACACTTCGTGACCGGCCGCTATTCGGCCACCAACCGCCATCCAATGGGCTAACGCCATGAACGTCACCGATTACTTTACGACCATGCAATACGGTACCGCCCCCGAAAGCGACAGCGCCGCCCGTGAGTGGCTGGCCTCGCACGACTCCCGCTTCTCTCATTTCATCGCGGGGCAGTTTACCCGCCCCGGCGGTAACACCTTCGAGACGCTGGAGCCCGCAACAGGCAAGGTGCTTGCCACGCTTGCTCAGGCCGACAAAAGCGATGTGGATGCTGCCGTCAAGGCCGCCCGCAAGGCCCAGAAAGAATGGCAGAATATAGGCGGCCACGCGCGGGCCCGCCATCTGTATAGTCTGGCCCGCATGCTGCAAAAGCACAGCCGACTGTTTGCCGTGCTCGAATCCCTGGATAACGGCAAGCCCATACGTGAGTCGCGGGATCTGGATGTGCCCCTGGCTGCCCGACATTTCCTCTATCACGCTGGCCTGGCCCAGTTGCAGGATACGGAAATGACCCAATGGCAGCCCTATGGTGTGGTGGGTCAGATTATCCCCTGGAACTTTCCCCTGCTGATGCTGGCATGGAAGGTCGCACCCGCACTGGCCAGCGGCAATACCGTTGTGCTCAAACCTGCTGAATTCACCTCTCTGACTGCCCTGCTGTTTGCAGAACTGGCCGCCAGGACCCTGCCCGCCGGGGTGCTCAACGTTGTGACCGGTGACGGTTCCGTGGGCGAATATCTGGTCGACCATGCCGGTGTGGATAAAATTGCCTTTACGGGCTCTACTGAGGTGGGTCGCCTGATCCGCCGTCAGACTGCCGGTTCGGGCAAGGGCCTGACACAGGAACTGGGCGGTAAATCGCCGTTCATCATTTTCGATGATGCTGATATTGATAGCGCCATTGAAGGTATTGTGGACGCGATCTGGTTCAATCAGGGACAGGTGTGCTGCGCCGGCTCACGTCTGCTGGTGCAGGAGAGTGTTGCCCCACGCGTGCATGCCCGTCTGCGCGAGCGCATGAAAACGCTGCGTGTGGGCCCGTCGCTGGACAAGAACATTGATATGTCCGCGATTATCGATGAGTCGCAGCTCAAGCGCATTCGCAAGCTGGTCAGCGAAGGGGTCAGTCAGGGCGGCGAACTGTGGCAGGCCGATACTGAATTGCCTGCCAAAGGCGCCTACTATCCGCCCACGCTGATTACCGGTGTACATCCGGCCTCTACGCTGGCGCAGGAAGAAATTTTTGGTCCGGTACTGGTTTCCATGACTTTCCGCACTCCACAGGAAGCTGTGGAACTGGCCAACAACACACGCTACGGTCTGGCCGCGAGCCTGTGGAGTGAGAACATCAATCTGGCATTGGATATTGCACCGAAACTGCGCTGTGGCGTTGTCTGGGTCAATGCCAGCAATCTGTTCGACGCCGCTGTGGGTTTTGGTGGTGTGCGCGAATCGGGCTATGGTCGCGAAGGCGGGATTGAAGGCATCTACGAATACCTCAAACCGGTTTCCTGGGCCAATGCGCCCGCCTACAAATCCGGGAAAGCCGTGAAAGCCGCCAAGCCCGCCAAATCGCTGAAAGGCGCGGCGGGCAAGAGCACAGCCACGCTTGTGCCAGCGGCCGACAGCTTTGATCTGCCGGGAATTGACCGTACAGCCAAACTCTATATTGGCGGCAAACAGGTTCGCCCCGATGGCGGCGCCAGCCTGGTCGTGACCGATATCGAAGGCCGGATTGCCGGTGAAGTGGCTGTGGGCAACCGCAAGGATATCCGCAACGCCGTCAGTGCGGCGCGCAAGGCGTCGGGCTGGCAGAACGCCACCACCTTCAACCGTTCGCAGGTGCTTTATTATCTGGCAGAAAACCTGTCCTACCGCGCCGAAGAACTGACGCGGCGTCTGGTCGGCCTGACCGGCATGAGTAAAAAAGAGGCCGCACGCGAATTTGAACTGGGGCTGGAACGCCTGTTTACCTTTGCCGCCTGGGCAGACAAATACGATGGCCGTGTGCATACGCCCCCGCTGCGTGGCGTGGCGCTGGCCGTCAATGAACCCATCGGCGTAATCGGCATTGTGTGCCCCGATGAATCGCCCTGGCTCTCCATGCTTTCCCTGATTGCCGCCGCCATGGCAATGGGCAATAGTCTTGTTGTGGTTCCGGGTAGCCGTGCCGCGCTGCTGGCGACCGATCTTTATCAGGTGCTGGAAACCTCTGATGTGCCTGCGGGCGTGGTCAACATTGTGACCGGCGACAGCCAGGAACTGGCCTCGGTGCTGGCCGATCACGATGATGTGGACAGTGTCTGGGCATTTGGAACAGAAACGCTGATGCAGACCGTGCAGCAGCGTTCTGTCGGCAACCTGAAACGCACTTTCGGCAATGAGGGCAAGGCGATCGACTGGCAACAGTGGACTGCCGCCGAAGCCCAGCTGTTGCTGCGTCATGCGACACAGGTCAAGAATATCTGGATTCCCTACGGCGACTGATTATAATACCCGGCTGAACGAGGACAGCTTATGCTCAAAAACATAGACCCGCTGCTGAATGCTGATGTACTGCATGCCCTGCGCTCCATGGGCCACGGCGATGAACTGGTCATCAGCGATGCCCATTTCCCGTCCGACTCGATTGCCCGCCAGACCGCCATTGGCAAGCTGTTGCGTATTGACACCAGCGCCGATCAGGTCGCGCGTGCCATTCTGTCTGTAATGGAACTGGACAGTTTCGTGCCGGACCCGGCCCTGCGCATGGAAGTGGTGGATCAGCCCGATCATATCCCTGAAGTTCAGCAGGACGTGCAGGCGCTATTGCCGGAAGGCATGCAGCTGGCACCCATTGAGCGCCACGCCTTCTACGAGCGCGCGCGCAAGGCCTATTGCGTTGTTGTCACCGCCGATACCCGCAGCTACGGGTGTTTCATCCTGAAAAAAGGCGTGCTCAATCCTACCCAGACCAACCGCCAGTCTTCCTGACGCTTCCCTATTGTGCCGATAATGAGCCAACCCCGTCCACGTATTGTTATTGTCGGCATTTATGTTGCCGATCTGTTGTTCAAGGCACCGCGCATGCCGGTCATTGGTGAAACCCTGCTGGGCAGTCACTTTGCCATGGGTCCTGGCGGTAAAGGATCCAATCAGGCCGTTGCGGCGGCCAGGGCAGGCGCAGAGGTATATTTCTGCACACGACTGGGCAACGATGCCTTCGCGGCAAACGCCCATCAGACCTGGCAGGAAGCCGGCGTTGTTTCCCGTGCTACGCTGCACGATGATCTGACTACCGGCGCCGCCCATATCTTTGTTGAAGACGAGACCGGCCGCAACGCCATTATCGTTTATGCGGGTGCGGCAGCACATATGGTGCCTGCCGACCTGGACGCCATCGAAGAGGACATCGCCGCCTCACAGATCTTCGTCACGCAACTGGAGCAGCCGCTGGATGTGGCGCTGCATGGCCTGCGCCTTGCCCGAAAACACGGTGTGACAACCATTTTCAATCCGGCTCCGGCGCCGGCCACGCCTTTGCCTGACGAGATTTTTCCGCTGTGTGACTGGATCACCCCCAACGAAACCGAAGCCAGTATGCTGACCGGCCTGCCCGTGACCAGTGTTGACGAAGCGCGTGCGGCAGCATCAAAACTGCTGGCCAAAGGCGTCAAAAATGTTGTGATTACGCTGGGCGAAAACGGTTCGCTTCTGCATACCGCAGAAAAAAGCGTACATATTCCGCCATATTGCGCCGGCAAGTGCATCGACACCGCTGGTGCTGGTGACGGCTTTACCGCAGGCCTGGCCACGGCCCTGGCCGAAGGTCAGGAACCGGAAGCTGCCCTGCGTTTTGCCTCTGCCCTGGCCGGCATTTCCGTGACCCGCAGCGGAACCGCGGCCTCCATGCCCGAGCGCGCCCAGATCGACGCGCTGCTTCTTACCGGAACCCAGTCATGAGCAACCCCTTTACCGACAGGCAACTCACTTTTCTGCTGGCCATCAATATCGTGATTGTGATTGCGGGATACTTCCTGTCTTCAGGCGGTGACTTTGTCAGCGTCTTCAATCTGCAATCCATGGCCATGCAATTGCCGCAAATGGGTCTGCTGGCCATGGCCATGATGATGTCCATGATCTCGGGCAACGGCGGGATTGACCTGTCGGGCATTGCGCTGGCCAACCTGGCCGGGGTGATCGGCGCCCTGCTGCTGCCGCAATGGATCGATGCCGAAGCCGCACCGTGGCTGTTCACCTTTGCCTTCGTGGCTCTCATGCTGTGTGTCGGACTGCTGGGCGGCCTGCTCAATGGCATTATTATTGCGCGCTTCAACCTGACTCCCATTCTGACGACACTGGGTACGCAACTGATCTTTACCGGCATTGCCACCGTGCTATCCAACGGTTCTTCCGTGAACCTTCCCTATATTGAGCCCCTGTCGGCCATCGGCAATGACAATTTTCTGGGCATCCCCATTGCCTTCTACATTTTTGTGGCGGTGGTGCTGTTCCTGGGCTGGCTGCTGAAACGCAGACCTTTCGGCCTGCGACTGTATATGCTGGGCACCAATCCCAAGGCGGCCTATTACGCAGGGATCCCGCGCCAGACCATGCTGATCTGCACCTATACCATGTGCGGTGTGCTGGCTGCCTGCTCGGGCCTGATTTCTGCCAGCCAGGCGGCCAGTGCCAGTGCCAAGTACGGTGACTCCTATCTGCTGATTGCCATCCTGATTGCGGTGATGGGGGGAGTCAATCCTGCCGGTGGCTATGGTCGCGTCATCTGCGTCTTTTTTGCCGCTACGGCGCTGCAGCTGCTGGCCAGCATGTTCAATCTGATCGGCGTATCCGAATTCGCCGGCAATTGCATCTGGGGTCTGTTGCTGCTGTTTTTCCTGGCCTATTCGCGGCAGGAACTCAAGCTCAGAGTCAAACGTCGTCAGGCGGCCAAAGCCTGAGGCAACAAACCGGTATATGATTGATCTGCACCGCCCCATCCGGTTCCGATCACTGTCCGTTGATGGGATTTTGGAGACACGCATGAAACTCAAGACACTGCCAATGTGCCTGCTGGCTTCTGCAATCGGCATCGGATTCGCTGCCGGCGCACACGCCGCGGACAAGAAATCCATCGTGACTGTGGTCAAAGTGACCGGTATCAACTGGTTCACACGCATGGAAGAAGGGGTAAAACAGTTTGCCAAGGACAATCCTGATATCCAGGCCTCGCAAACCGGTCCTGGTCGTGCCGATGCGGCGCAACAGCTGAAAATCATTCAGGATCTGGTTGCCAAGAACGTCAGCGCCCTGGCCGTGGTACCTTTTGACCCGCCAACGCTGGAGCCCATTCTGGCCCGCGCCAAAAGCCGTGGCATCAAAGTTGTCACGCATGAAGCCGACAATCTGAAAAACACCGACTACGATCTGGAAGCCTTCAGGAATGACGAATACGGCGCCGATCTGAACGAGCGCCTGGCCAAATGTATGGCCCAGAAAGGCGAGTGGGCCGTGCTGGTGGGCTCACTGGGCAGCCGCTCTCAGGTGCAGTGGGCTCAGGGCGGGATCGACAACGCCAAAGCCAAGTACCCTGATATGAAGCTGGTCACGACCATGCAGGAAACCAATAACGATGGCGAAAAAGCCTATCAGGTGGCTCAGCAGCTGCTGCGCAAATATCCTAACCTGACCGGTTTCCAGGGTTCGTCTTCACTTGACGTCATCGGTATCGGCCGTGCCGTCGAAGAGGCTGGCAAAGCAGGCAAGATCTGCGTCTTCGGTACAGGTCTGCCTGGTGAGGCCGGTCCTTACATGGAAAAAGACGCCATTACCGGCATTGCATTCTGGGATCCCAAAGATGCCGGTATTGCCATGAATAATGTGGCCAAAATGCTGCTGGAAGGCAAAACCATTGAAAACGGCACCAACCTGAACGTTCCCGGTTACGAGAAAGTGACGGTAGAAAAAGGTCCCGGCAAAGGCATGATCATTCGTGGTGCCGGCTGGGTTCGTGTCGACAAGGCCAACTACAAGCAATACAACTTCTAAATCAGGCTGATGACCTGCTGCGGGCCGTGCCGCCATGGCCGGCCTGTCGCAGGAATGCTGCCTGCAGAATTATGACAACGATCACAAGCACCAACCGGGACAAAGCATCCGCCAGCCCGTCCACAGAACAGGCACCGTTCCTGTCCATCCGTGGTGTCCACAAGCGATTCACGGGCGTGCATGCGCTGCGTGGAGTCAGTCTGGATATTCATCCGGGACAGATCTATCACCTGCTCGGCGAAAACGGTTGCGGCAAAAGTACGCTGATCAAAATCATCTCCGGTGCGCAGCCGCCGGATGAGGGCGACCTCGTCCTGGACGGCGAACCCCACGCGGAACTGACCGCGCTGGGTGCGCTGGGCGCAGGCATCGAAACCGTTTACCAGGACCTCTCGCTGATTCCCAATATGAGCGTGATGGATAACATCTCGCTCACCGTTGAACTGGCCGAACATCAGGGCCGTCTGGCGCGTACCATCAATCGCCAGGTGTTGCAGGATCGCGCAGCCGGCGCCCTGCGCCAGCTGCAGCTTCCCGATGACCGCCATTTTCTGCAGACCCGGATTGAAGACCTGCCGCTGGCCACACGCCAGCTGGTGGCCATTGCCCGCGCGGTTGCCAGTGATGCGCGCTTCATCATCATGGATGAACCCACGACCTCGCTGACGCAGAAGGAAGTGGACAATCTCATTGGTATCGTCAAGAACCTGTGCGCGCGTGGTGTCGCCGTGCTGTTTGTGAGTCACAAGCTGGATGAATGCTACGCCATTGGCGGCAACGTGATTGTGATGCGCGACGGTCAGGTCATAGCCCAGGGAGAGATTCAGCAGTACACCAAGCACCAGATCAGCGAACTGATGACCGGCCGTGTGCTGAGCGACCAGCGCTATCGCCAGACCTCACCGCAGGAACAGGTGATGCTGAGTGTGCGCAATCTGGGACGCGATCAGGACTTTGACGATGTGTCATTCGACCTGCATAAGGGCGAAATCATTGGCATTACGGGTCTGCTGGATTCAGGCCGTAACGAACTGGCGCGCGCACTGGCCGGTGTTGCTCCGTCCCGTCGAGGCACGCTGGTGCTCGATGGCAAGCCCATTACCGTGGACAACCCGTCCCAGGCCACCGAACATCGCATTGCCTACGTGCCCGAAGACCGCCTGGTCGAAGGCCTGTTCCTGACCCGTTCCATTAGCGACAACACCATTACTGCGGTGCTGCCCGAGATGTGCGATGCCCTTGGTCAGATTCGCAAGGACAAGGCGATCAGCTTTTCGCAGCAGATGACCAGCCGCCTGAAGATTGCCACACCTAACGTGCAGAATCCTGTACAGAGCCTGTCTGGCGGAAACCAGCAGCGTGTGCTGATTGGCCGCTGGCTGGCTATCAACCCGCTGCTGCTGATCCTGCATGGCCCCACCGTAGGCGTGGATGTAGGCTCCAAAGATACGATTTACCAGATCATCCAGTCCCTGACCGAACAGGGTATCAGCATCATTATTATCAGTGACGACCTTCCCGAGCTGCTGGCCAATTGCGACCGCATCCTGCTCATGAAAAAAGGCCGCATCAGCGACGAGTTCCAGGCCGAAGGTCTGGAAGAAAACGCGCTTTACCATGCCCTGCTGTCCTGAAACTTTCTGATTCCATAAGCCAACCATGACTTCATCGATCACTGCCACTCCGACAAGCCAGGACAGCAACATCTCCAAGCGAACACCCTATCTGGTGAGACATCCCGAGTTCTTTACGCTTGGCCTGATTGTGATTCTGTTTGCCGTCGTCGCCGTTATCAACCCCATGTTCTTTCAGCCCGGCTCGCTGTTTGACGTGCTGCGGGCGGCCACAAGGTCGGCCATTTTTGCCCTGGGGATTCTGGTCGTGCTGGCCTCGGGTGGCCTGGATGTCTCGTTTACCGCCATCGCGGCCCTGGTCATGTATGGACTGACCAAGCTCGCGCTGACCTTTTACCCCGAGGCGCCCTTTATCCTGATTCTTGTGGCAGGCGCCGCTGGCGGCCTGCTGCTGGGCCTTGTAAACGGCTGGCTGGTAAAAAAACTGGCTGCCCCCTCACTGGTGGTGACCATCGGCACACAGTTTCTGATACGCGGCTTTCTGCTGGCCTTTATCGGTACCGAATTCTTCATGAACATTCCGCCGTCCATGCTGGCCGTGGGGCAGGCCAATATCGTGAGCTTCCAGAATAATCAGGGATTGCAGACAGCCCTTCCCTATACCACACTAGCCATTCCGGTACTGGCACTGCTCACCTGGTGGCTGCTGAACAAAACCATGATGGGTCGCGCTGTCTACGCCATGGGTGGCAGTCCGGCCATTGCCGAGCGCCTGGGCTATAACCTGTCGCGAGTCTATCTGTTTGTGTTCGGCTACGCCGGTCTTCTGGCAGGGATAGCCGGCATCATCCATGTATCGAGCACACGAATTGCCAACCCGTTTGATATTGTGGGAACAGAGCTGGATGTGATTGCTGCCGTGATTCTGGGCGGCGCGCGCATTACGGGGGGTAGCGGCACGGTGACAGGCACGCTGCTGGGCGTGCTGTTGGTCACCCTGATCAATAGCGTACTCATTACGCTGGGCATTCCCACCACCTGGCAGAAAGTGATTGTGGGCGCCTTTATTCTGCTGGCCGGCCTGCTCTTCTCGCTGCGCAGCAAACGATAGTCTGTAGCGCTCAGGGCAGCGCCATCAATCCAGAGGCTGCCCTCGACTCCTAATCTTTTTCGGTCAGAATCGCATCAAATTCGCAAGTATCGGCAAAGCGGATGTGACGCCGCATTCCCAGCTTGCTCGAATCCACCACCAGATACCGCCGATGGGCGCGCTGCATGGCGCGCTGCTTGATATCTTTCTCATGCAGATTCCAGCAACTGACACCGGCTTCATCATCCACCCCGCCGGCGGACATAAAGGCCGTGTCAAAGCTGATCTGATCCAGCGCATTCAGGGCTTCATGACCCGAAAACGAATCTGAAGACGGCATGTAGGTTCCGCCCAGCACGATGAGTCTGAGCGCCGGTTTGTTCTTGAGAATTTCTGCGGTATTCAGGGAATAGCACACGACCGTCAGGGGAAAGTCTGCTGCGATGAGCCGCGCCAGATGCAGCAGCGTGGTACCGCAGTCGATGAAGACAACGTCGTTGGGTTTGATGAGTGCCAGCGCCTTGCGTGAGGCATTTTTCTTGGCCTGGGAGAAATGATCCGACTCCTGGGCCAGCGAGTATTCTGAGCCGCCCTTCAGGGAACGGGAGGCCACGATGTGGCCACCCAGATAGGACAGTTTGCTCTTGTGACGCGCCAGATCGCGCCTGACGGTCATTTCCGAGACATCCAGCAGCGCAGCCGCATCCCGCAACCGCAAGGAACCGGACTGCTGCAGCGCCTGCTCCAGCTTGTGTAAACGCTCTGCTGGCGTCATTTCCTTCTTCCTGCCTGTAATGCCTACAACCCGGCGGCGGCGCGCGCGCAGCGTGCGGCGGCCAGATCCCAGGCCGCGCAGCCCACCGTCTTGAACATGATCGGACGACTGTAATCGACCGATCCTTCAATCGCCTGGGCCAGCGTGGTCACCTCTTTCCAGTCTTTTTTCGCCTGGATATAATCGCCCGCCTCATGAAGTGCGCCTACCGGATCATCGACATAGCAGTCACTGTTCATGACCGTTTCGGGCGCAATTTCCACCATATGCGAGCGGAACGCGCCTACGCCGACAATCAGCCTGCCAGCAACCGGCGGCGCATGATACACAGGCTCAACCGCCGTGGTCAGGGTGATGACCGCATCGAACTGTTCCGGCAGCTGATTCAGATCAGCCACCCGCAACTCGATGCGCTCATCGGCATTGCGCTGGCAGAAGGCTTCGGCCTTGCTGCGCGATTCTGTTCTTGCCGCAATATGAACGGTCGCGCCGGGATAGAGTTCGGCAAGGGCCTGCACATGGCCTTCAGCCTGGGTGCCCGCGCCAATAATGACGATATTGCGAGGCTCATCTTTCAGAAACAGCTGCAGACCGGCCATGGAAAGCGCGGCAGTCCGCCTTGCGGTCACGGTGGGTCCGTCCAGGACGAACAGGGGGACGCCCGTGGCGCTGTCCAGGACCGAGACCATACCCTGTATGGTGGGACGACCCTGCGATGGATTGTCAGGCAGCAGCGTGATCAGCTTGTGGGCACAAATATCCTGTGCTGTGCAGGGCATGGACAGCAACACGCCGTCCTTGCTGCCCGGCACCTTGAGTACCTGCCTGTCGGGACTCTCAATTTTGCCCTGCGCATATTCAACGGCAGCATCCAGTATCTGCTGGCGCAGCGGACCAAAAGCGATCAGCTCGCGTGTTTCTTCTGCGTTGAATATGCGTACAGCGGTACTACTCATTCGTATCTCCTGTGTCCTGCTCGGGCAGTTGCGTTGCCATCCAGAGTACCTGTGCATCGTCCTTGCTGACGCTGATGCATCGGTGTCCCATGCGGCTGTCAATATAAAAGCTGTCGCCCGGTCCCAGCGTCGCCTCGGCGTAATATTCCGTATGCAACTGGATTTCACCACTGATGACGTAAACGAACTCTTCGCCCTCATGGCGATTCCAGTCGGCAAAGGCCGACAGATCGCGGGCGGTGATTCGCGTCAGAAACGGCATCATGCGTTTGTGCGAAAGCTGCGAGCACAGCAACAAGTGTTCATAATAACGCGTCTTGTGGAGTTTTCCCTGCCCGGAGCGGTCTACCACGCAACGTCCTGCCCCCATGGGCTCGCGCGCGGGGGTGAAAAGCTCAGACACATCCAGGGACAAACCGATGGCCAGTTTCTGCAGCACATCATAGGTGGGTGACATCAGCCCGTTTTCGATTTTGGAGAGCGTCGAGGCCGCGATGCCGCAGGCCCGACCCGCCTGCTCCAGCGTCAGGTCATGTTCCTGACGCACAGCACGCAGACGCTGCATCAGCGGCGTTTCCTCGCGCGCTGACATCTAATGGCTTCCCAGATAGGCGTCGCGTACCTCAGGATTGGCCAGCAGTTCGGCGCCACTGCCTGTCATGCGGATTTCTCCTGTCACCATGACATAGGCGCGGTCAGCCAGCTTGAGCGCATGGTTGGCATTCTGTTCCACCAGAAAAATGGTTTTTCCGCTCTTGCCCAGTTCCCTGAGCACGGAAAATATCTGCCGCACAATCAGGGGGGCCAGGCCCAGGCTGGGTTCGTCCAGCAGGATCATATCGGGACGACTCATGAGTGCCCGGGCGATGGCCAGCATCTGCTGCTCGCCCCCGGACAGCGTACCCGCACGCTGATTGCGGCGCTCCTTGAGGCGGGGAAACAGCTCGAACATATGCTGCCGGTCTTCTTCCATATGCGCATCGCCGATAGGCAATGTGCCGATCATGATGTTTTCTTCCACGGTCATTTTGGGGAAGATACGCCGGCCTT
>JBEBTQ010000059.1:0-12331 GCA_040393685.1 Advenella kashmirensis
CCTTCAGGGAAGGAACAATGATCACGTCCTGACCATCTTCCCAGTTCACTGGTGTCGCCACGCTGTGAGAATCTGTCAGTTGCAGTGAGTCAATCACACGCAGAATTTCGTTGAAATTGCGACCGGTGC
Organism: Advenella kashmirensis; assembly: GCA_040393685.1. Taxonomy (GTDB): domain Bacteria; phylum Pseudomonadota; class Gammaproteobacteria; order Burkholderiales; family Burkholderiaceae_B; genus Advenella; species Advenella kashmirensis_C. The sequence continues at coordinate 130 of JBEBTQ010000059.1, forward strand.
TGGCTGGGTAAGTGATGATCAGGCGAATTTTTTTCGCAGGATCAATAATGAAAACGGAACGCACGGTGACTGTGGCACTGGCATTCGGGTGGATCATGTCATACAGCGTTGACACTTTACGATCGTCGTCCGCCAGAATCGGGAAGTTGACCGTTGTATTCTGCGTATCGTTGATGTCCTCGATCCATTTGTTATGGGAATCTGCATCGTCAACAGACACTGCCAGCACTTTGACGTTGCGTTTGGCAAACTCGTCTTTCAGTTTGGCGGTGTAACCCAGTTCTGTTGTGCAGACAGGCGTGAAGTCGGCAGGATGAGAGAACAGAACACCCCAGCTATCGCCCAGGAATTCGTGGAATTTGATCGGGCCGGTAGACGAATTCTGTTCAAAATCGGGGGCGGTGTCGCCCAAGCGCAGTGTTGTGCTCATGGTATCTCCTAGGTAAGTGTGAGGAATGTCCGGCGTCACGCGCCGGACTCTATACCGGGATTATTACAAAAATTTTTTATTCCCTAAAAGAATAAATAATAATTTTTATATACCCAATGGGTATATTAGAAGAAATTAGCCATGCCTGCGCGCATTAAGCAAATACCTGGGAAAATGCCTCCTGAACCTCGGTACCGGATTTAACCGCAGCAGACAGCGCGACCGACCGTGGCAGCAGATGTGCCGCATAAAAGACGGCCACCGACAGTTTATGCCGATGCGTGTCGGTCTGACGGTCTTTGGCTTTCAGTGCGGCATTTGCAAGATGCCAGCCGGCGTGTACATAACCGGCAAGCATAAGGAAAGGAACGCTGCCCGCAAAAGCACTGCGCATCGCGCCTTTTTCTGCGAAAGCCAATGTGGCGTCCAGCGCATTTTCATACGCCTGGACGGCAATTTCCAGTTGCCCGCCTATGAAGGCCAGAGCAGAATCGTCCTGATGCTGATTCAGGGCATTGACCGTCTCGCACATCGCGGCAATGAAACCCCGGGTAACCGCCCCGCCATCGCGCAGGGTTTTTCGCCCGATAAAATCATTGGCCTGGATTGCTGTCGTGCCTTCATAAATCGGCAGGATGCGGGCGTCCCGATAATACTGAGCAGCGCCGGTTTCTTCGATATAGCCCATCCCGCCGTGCACCTGCATGCCCAGCGACGCAACCTCGACTGAATTTTCGGTGCTGAAGGCTTTCACAATGGGGACAAGATACTCGTACTGTGCGCGATATTGCTCACGGGTCTGTTCGTCAGCATGCTGATGCGCCATATCATTGCACATGGCCGCATACAGGGCAATCGCCCTTGCACCCTCGGTCAGGCCGCGCATGCTCATGAGCAGGCGTTGCACGTCCGGGTGATGGTCAATCGAAACTGGTCCTGGAGAGCCTTCCAGCAGATTGCCCTGCAGACGGTCTGCCGCATAGGCCTGCGCCTGCTGCAACGCCCGTTCGGACACAGAAATTCCCTGAATACCGACGTTATAACGGGCTGCGTTCATCATGATGAACATATACTGCAACCCGAAATTTTCCTTGCCTACCAGATATCCGATAGCGCCCTCGCCCACTTCGCCCTTGCCCGCACCGTACAGCAAAACAGATGTTGGACTTCCATGAATCCCCAGCTTCTCTTCAATGGACGCGCACCAGACATCATTGCGTTTGCCCAGTGAGCCGTCCTCATTAACGAGGAACTTGGGAACGACGAACAGAGAGATACCCTTGACTCCTTTAGGTGCGTCTGGCGTCCTGGCAAGCACCAGGTGGACAATATTCTCGGCCAGATCATGTTCGCCATAAGTAATGAAGATTTTCTGGCCCGAAATGCGATAAGTGCCATCATCCTGGGGAATCGCCTTTGTGGTCAGCAACGCAAGATCGGATCCGGCCTGCGGTTCCGTCAGGTTCATGGTGCCGGTCCATCGGCCTTCCAGCATTGGCGGGACAAAGGTCTGTTTCAGTGTCTCGCTGCCGGCCTGAGTGACCGCCTCGATAAAGCCATCGGTCAGTAACGGGCAAAGGGCAAAAGACAGATTGGCCGCATTCAGATTCTCTGATATGACGGCGGAAACCAGCTTGGGAAAGCCCTGGCCGCCCAGTTCCGGATCGTGCTGCAGTCCCTGCCAGCCGCCCTCGGCAAAGGCCTTGAAAGCCCTGGCAAACGACGGCGGCGTGCTGACCTGACCATTGTCCCAGCGGGCACCCTGCTGATCTCCGTCTTTATTGGTGGGTGCCACAACTTCCTGGACAAACCTGGCGTTTTCATGCAGCACAGCCTCGACAATGTCCTCGCTGATTTCTTCGTAACCCGGCAGTGCCAGCACCTGCTGCAGCAGCCCCATGTCTTTAAGATTGAAAAAGATATCGTCTAACGGTGTTTTGTAGGTCATTTTCGTCTCGGAAATGGTGTCGTTGTAATAGCTCAAAATATACACTATCCACCATTCCGGAACCAGACGGGTCGATTGAAACCATGTTTGAACAATCAGTCTTTCAGCCCGTACTCCTCATTGTGCTCACCGAAGCCCGGCGGCGGATAACGGAAAACAGCCGGCGTGCGGGACAGCTTGATGGGCGTATTGATTGCGCGATAGTTGCCTTTTTCTATGACCATGTTCCGGTGGTGCGTATGTGGATGGTCAAGCAGTTGTGCCACGTTGTTCACCGGCGAGGCTGGCACCCCTGCCCGCATCAGTTCATCCGCCAGAACAGCGGCCTTATGGTGTTGCAGAATCTCGCCCAGTTCTTCGCGCAAATCCTGGCGATTGGCCAGTCGATCAGCGTTTGTAAGGTAACGCGCATCCGTCGACATCTCCTCTCGCTGCAGAATACGGCATAGCGTCGCGAATTGCCGATTGTTGCCCACCGCCAGAAAAATGTCGCCGCTGGCTGTCTGAAAGGTTTCGTACGGCGCAATATTGGGATGAGCATTGCCGGTCAGTTCCGGCACTTTGCCGCCGGCGAAATAATTCGGTGCGTGCGGATGCAGCAAAGACACTGCACAATCGAAAAGCGTGATATCCAGATACTGCCCCAGCCCGCTGTCTCTTCTTTCGTTCAGGGCCAGCAATATCGCAATTGCCGCATTCAGCCCCGTCACCATATCGACCACCGGCAGGCCAACGCGTGTCGGCTCACCGCCCTTCTCACCGTTTACGCTCATGAGCCCACAGAGCGCCTGGGCGCAGGCATCGTATCCGGGTAAGCCACCTAGCGGACCATCCGCACCGAATCCACTGACGCAGCAGTGAATCAGGGTGGGAAACTCCTTGCTCAGCACGTCCTTGCCCAGGCCCCACTTTTCCAGCGTGCCCGGTTTGAAATTCTCGATCAGAACATCTGCCTGCTGCAGCAGGGTTTTCAGAAACTGACGTCCGCTATCTGAACTCAGATCGGCAATGAGTCCCTTTTTGTTCCGGTTCACCCCCATGAAATAGGCCGCGGTATCGTCGATGAACGGCGGCCCCCAGCCGCGCGTTTCATCACCGGCAGGCGGTTCTATTTTCAGAACGTCAGCGCCGTGGTCAGCCAGAATCTGTGTGCAATAGGGACCACCCAGAACCCGTGTCAGATCCACGACGCGGATGCCGGTCAGTGAAGCCGCCTGCGGCACGCTTTGCTTTTCCGTCATAATCAGTCCAGTTTAATGGATGCGTTGTTAGTCACTTCATGCCATTTTTTCACTTCAGCATGAATGAACTCTGCCAGCTCCTGAGGCGTTTTTTTGTCTGCCTCCACGATGCCCTGACTGGCCAGCGTGGCCTGAGTCTCGGGTGCAGCCATGGCATCACGGAATGCATTGTTCAGCGCAGTGACGCGCGCTTCAGGCATGCCCGCCGGCCCAACGATGCCGAAAAAGACACTGACGTCGTAACCTTTGAGTCCCTGCTCCGCAATGGTGGGCAAATCCGGCAATGCATCAGAGCGCTGTCCCGAGGCCAGACCAAGTGCATTGACCTTGTGATTCCGAATATGTGGCAGCGCAGTCATCACGTCAGTGAAGGCCATGGAGACCTGACCACCCAGCAGATCATTCAGCGCCGGTCCGGTTCCCTTATATGGCACATGCAATATCTGTGTGCCTGCCATGGCGTTGAAAAGAACACCGGCCAGATGCGATGAAGCGCCGGTCCCCGACGACGCATAAGTCACCTTATCAGGATTGGCTTTGGCATACTGAATCAGTTCGGCAACGTTCTTCACCGGCACTTTAGGATTCACGACCAGTATGTTGGGCAGATGACCGATTTTCATTATCGGCGTAAAGCTCGTCTCAGGCTGATAGGACAGGTTCTTGTACATGCTGCTGTTGATTGCCAGCGGCCCGGATGTTCCAAACATGATGGTATAGCCATCCGGCTTTGCCCGTGCCACATATTCCGCACCGATATTGCCATTTGCGCCTGCCTTGTTTTCTACAACGATGGTGGTTCCCAGCTTTTCACCCGCGCCTTGTGCAAGTTTGCGGGCCAGCGCATCGGTAGGACCTCCAGGTGGATAAGGCACCACAAGTTTGACGATTTCAGATGGATATGTATCGGCAGCCGAAGCTGGCATGACGGCGATCATACTTGCAGCCAATGTTATGAGCGTTGTAATAATGCGTTTTTTCATGTGTCACCTCCATATGGCGTCAGCAGGCTTTGGTCGGCCCGCTGCGCTTCTTGTTGAATTAAACGGATTGCAAATCAGATGGCATATGCCAGTATTTCCTGCGTGCTTTCATCGAATTTCAATTGTGATAACGGATCGCGCGGTGCGAGACGATGCAGCAATACGCCATCGGCCAGAGCCACTCTCGATGCAAGTCCTTCCTGTCGCGCCTCCCAGCGCATCCCTGCCATGGAAATCACGTGATACAGCGCGGAGCCGACCTGGCGAGCCATCGCTGCATCGTCAGCATCGGCGACCTGTCGCGCCAGCGCAAACGCGTTTGCCACACAATCACTCTGGATCTGCGCATAGTCAGGATGGCAGGGCCTGCCCTCTTCCAGCAGACGTTCGACATGCGATTGCAGAGCCGACAGTCCGTTGCTCTTGCGAATTGCGCGCAACACATCCAGCGCGACAATATTGCTTGTTCCTTCCCAGATGGAACCCAGATGCGCGTCGCGCATCAACCGAGGCTCGATCCACTCCTCGATATAGCCGCAGCCGCCACGCACTTCCATGGCGTCGCCGGTCACCACTCGTGCGTCGCGGCAGGCCCGAAACTTGATCAGTGGTGTCAGTATGCGCAGCAGATCGCGCGAGAATTCGTCACCCGCATCGGATTTTTCGAGTGCCTGCGCTGTCTGAAACATGACTGTTCGTGCCTGCTCGGTACGCGTTATCATCTTCACCAGTTGTCGCTGCATCAGCGGCATCTCGATCAACCGTTTGCCAAACGCCTTGCGATGACTGCAAAAATAAACGGCCTCGCTCACCGCCCGGCGCATCAGGCCTGCGGCACGCATGCCATTGGACAGGCGGGAATTGTTGATCATGTCCGCCATTTGCTGAAACCCTCTGCCACGCTCGCCTACCAGCCAGGCGCGTGCCCCTTCCAGACGAATCTCGCCGCTGGCCATGGATCGCGTACCCAATTTATCCTTCAGCCGAAGAATCCGGTAATGATTATGCCTGCCGTCCTCAAGCCACTTTGGAAGCAGGAACAGGGACACACCTTTGAGTCCTTTTTCCTGCTCGCTGCGAGCCAGAACCATGGCAAAGCCGGCGTCAGGGTTGGAACAAAACCACTTGTCGCCCGTCAGTTGCCACTGGCCATCTTCCAGCCGTTCTGCCACCACTTCGGTCGCGCTTACGTCCGAGCCGGCTGCCTGTTCAGTCATAAACATGGCACCCTGCTGCAGATCAGCAAAATCAGGCGCCGTCAGTTGCGGCAATACCTGTTCGATCAATGACGGGGTGCCGAAACGCTTCAATGTTCTTGCCAGCGAATCGGTCATGCTGACCGGACAACACAGGCCAAACTCTGCCTGCACAAACAGATGTGACAGCGCGTACTTGGCGACTGGCGGAAACGGCTGGTCCCAGCCCAGCACGCCCGCCCGATGCGACATGGCGGCAAGGCCGAGCGTTTCATAAGCCATTTTTTCCAGCTCAACATAGGCCGGATGTTTTCTGATGACCGATTCATCGTGGCCCTGGCGGTTACGAACTGAAAGCGTCGGCGCGTTTTTATCGGCCACATCCGCCAGTTCGTCAAGCCTGCCTCCGACTGCAGCACCCAGTTCCGTAAAAACAGGTAGCAGGTGGGCATACAATGACGACGGCAAATAGGTTCTGAGCAACGGTTCCGAATACGGATCCATCTGAAAAAAATTACTGCCCCGGCTGTCGGGAATATTGTGGCTTTGCATCGACGTGCCCTCCTTGACTCACTTTGAGAGCACAGCGTAAATAAAACGATGTATATTTGGAAATACTATTTTTATTACCATCTATACATAGAAAATATAAATGGACCTGGAAATGCGTTCCCTACGCTACTTCGTTGCCGTCGCTGAAACGCTCAATTTCAGTAAAGCGGCGGCAAGGCTGAACATTTCCCAGCCGCCGTTAAGTCTGGCCATTCGCCAGCTGGAAGGCAAACTGGGAATGCCACTGTTCGAGCGCAACAGTCGTCATGTAAGTCTGACCCCAGCCGGGGCAACACTTTACAAGGAAGCGCTTTTCCTGCTGGGGCATGCGGGGTCGCTGAAAAACCGACTTCAGAAAACAGCAGCCAGTGGCCGTTTACGGATCGGCTTTGTCGGCTCGATGGTGTACCGGGGCCTGCCGGAAGTGCTGCAACAATTGCATTCGACTCACGAGGGCCTGTCGATTGAATTGTCAGAAAGCAATTCAGGCGATATTGTCGATAAAGTATCCCTGGGTCATGTCGATCTGGGATTCATTCACAGCAATCGCCTGCCCGCCGATATGCAGGAGCGAATCATTCATTCAGAGCCGTTCCTGCTCTGTGTGCATCGCGACAATCCTGTCCTGAAAAAAAAGAATCCGACGCTGGCCGATTTCAGCGACGAACACTTCATCTTTTTTTCCCGTCATGTGTCGCCGGTTTACTATGAGATTCTGCTATCGCTGTGCATCAATGCGGGCTTTTTCCCCAAAGCCATGGACGAGACCCGTCACTGGCTCAGCATTCTGAGCCTGGTGTCGCAGAACATGGGGGTGTCTCTGGTGCCGGCATGCATGAAACATTGCGGCATGCCAAATCTGCAGTTTGTGGAGTTTGAACATAGCCAGCGTTCGGTCACCTCGTTGATCTGGTCGCAGAGGCAGACAGATAGCCTGATCACAGATGCCATATCCACCATTCTGGATTTTTACGGGTTTGAAAACCTGCAACAGCAAGGCTCTACAGTTCCAGCGCCTCTTTCAACCAGGCCACGCGAGGGTTGAACGGCCCGTCTCTGACAATCAAAGCCACCACACTTGTTGGTGGTTCGGGCACAACGCGTATCTGTCTGACGGGATTTAACTGCATGCTGCTATGCTGAAGCAGTGTCACATTCGGCACTATGCCTACGCCCGTACCATTCGCAACGAACTGCACCCCTGTATTGGGATTGGTCGATTCGATAATCGGCACCGGCACAGGAACGCCCTCGCGCGTAAAGCAATCTTCAAGCAGTCTTCGTGCCATGGAACCTTCCACTGGCATGATCCATTGTTCCTGTGCCAGCCGGGCCCAGGTCACGCGGCGTGTCCGTGCCAGCGGATGATCCGTTGCCGCAACAATGGCAAACTGCGCATCGAACAGGCGCGTAAATAGCAGCCCCTCAACTTCGGATTCCATCATCTGCATGGGAAATGTTGTAATCAGTGCATCCAGCTCCCCCTGCTGCAATCCGCGGATCAGCGCAGGAACGCGTTCCTCCTGTAAATGGACCCGTAAGGGCTTGTCGCGATGAACGAGTTTGTTGATCACATCGGGTAAAAAGGTCTGAGCCAGAAATGGCGGCGCGCCGATACGGATTCGGGCCGGGAAGCGATCCGCATGTTCCGCCTCGGTGCGCAGATGCGTGAGTTCCCCCAGCAGACGGCTGGCACCTTTGAGCACCACTTCACCCTGTGTCGTTGGCGTCAGGCCACGCGCCGTACGTACGAACAAGGTCAGGCCGAATGCACGTTCAATTTCCGTGAGCGCCTTGCTCAGTGCCGGCTGGGTCAGATTGAGCGCCTGTGCTGCGGCGCGCAGGCTCCCCTTTGCCTGGACTTGCCCCAGAAGCTGCAGATGACGGAAGCGCAGCCTGGCAATCAGATGGTCAGGTTCCGTCATGATAGTCGACGATGTGAAAGGTGAGTCATGATATTCAGTGATTCAGAAGGTGAGGCAAAATGTTTAACGATTCAGACGGTCAGCCATGGCGTCAGACAATCAGAAATAGTCAGCCCAGTTGTTGGACAATATCAAAGAAAAGGTTATCACTATATAAAAATATATCACTTTTTTTATTCGCTCCCATTGGCTATTCTTGAGGCATTAAAAAAAGGAGACGAACATGCAACGCCGTCATTTCTGCTTTGGCGCACTCGGCGCCGGTTTGATGTTCAATCGCATGGCATGGGCTGCCGATGACTATCCTTCGCGACCTGTAAGAATCGTGGTGCCTTACGCTGCCGGCGGCGGCCCCGATATCACCGTCAGGCAGTTTGGCCCGGTACTGGCTAAAACGCTGGGACAGTCCATCATCGTCGAAAACAAAGTGGGGGCTGGTGGCGTGCTGGCCGCGCAATTTGTTGCACACTCTCCCGCTGATGGCTACACCACGCTGCTTGGTTCAAATTCGCACCTGATACAGAAGGCACTGCAACCGGATTTGAAGTTTGATCCGATCAATGACTTCACACCGGTCACGCGCATTGCTACGTCGCCCAGCGTTCTTGTCGTGCCTGCCAGTTCCCGATACAAAACCGTGGATGACCTGATTGCAGAACTGCGGGCCAAGCCTGGCAAACTCAACTATGGTTCCGGTGGTATCGGATCGGCAGCCCATCTTTGTGCTGCCACCTTTGTGAAACTGGCAAAGGCAACGGCCATGCACGTTCCCTTCAAGGGTTCGGTTGAAATCCCCATCTCCCTGAGGCGCGGTGACACCGACTTCGCTTTCCCCATCGCAGGAACGGCGATCCCACAAGTCAAAGGAGGCGCCCTGCGCGCACTGGCAGTAACCAGTCGCGAGCCCCTGCCCCAGCTACCCGGCGTGCCACCTCTGCATACCATTCTGAACAGTGAGCTGGCTGTTCAGGAGTTCTGGTTTGGAATCTGGCTTCCAAAAGACGCATCGCCCGAAGTCGTAGATAAGCTCTACCGGACCACTATTGACGCACTGAAAGACGATTCACTCAGACAGTTGTTTGAAGCAGCAGGAACCAGTGTCACGCAGAGCGACAGCCCGGCCTCTGATGCCGCGTTCGTGCTCAGCGAACAGAAAAAATGGACAGAGATCGTAAAACTGGCCGGCGCATCGGCCAGCTGAAGGATATACAAATGGCAAAACCGCTTAAAGGTATCCGCGTACTGGATATGTCACATGTCATCGCGGGACCGCTGGCCTCGTTTTATCTGGCGCAGCTTGGCGCCGACGTCATCAAGGTGGAACCGCCGCTGCTGGGCGAAGTGCTTCGATCCATGAAAGGCGGTGTCGATACGGATACGCCGACAGGGTTTGCTGCGCTCAATGCGGGCAAACAGTCGCTGGCAGTGGACATCCGTACTCCCGAGGGCGCGGATATCATCCGCAAGCTGGCTGCGACCGCAGATGTTTTTATTGAAAATTTCCGGCCTGGTGTGGTCGCCCGTTACGGACTGGACTATGACGCAATCAAAGCCATCAGGCCGGACATTGTGTATTGCTCGATTTCCGGTTTCGGTCAGTCTGGTGACTGGGCGCAGCGCGGTGCCTATGATCATGTGGTGCAGGCGCTGACAGGCATGATGATGATGTCGGGTGAAGGTGATGATGCGCCGCCGCTCAAAGTCGGCTTTCCGGTGGTAGACGTTGCTGTGGGCATGCTGGGTGCGCTTTCCATTGTGTCATCGCTGCATCTGCGCACCCGCGAAGGCGTTGGACAGTACATCGATGCATCGATGGTTCAGGCTTCGCTGATGCTCATGTACCCGAACGTGAGCGCCTACCTGACCGATGCTGCGCCGACCCGACGCCTGGGTAACCGCGGGTATACAGGCAGTCCCGCTGCTGATACCTATCGTTGTGCGGACGGATGGCTGGCCATTGCCGCCAACACGCCGGCCCAGTTTCGTCGTCTGACGCGCGCTATCGGCGCAGAAGATTTGTGCAGCGACCCGCGAGCCCTGGATCTGGACGCATTCAATCTACCCAATGGCTTTGTGGTGCCGAATGACCGCGACTATGTGGCCGCCCGTCTGCAACAGGCATTCGCAACGCGCAGCGCCGGCGAACTTGAGGATATACTGAGCGCTGCGGATGTACCTGCAGCCAAAGTTCGCAAGCTTGAGCAATTTCTGGATGAAGTCGATCAGGGCAGCTGTCTGAATTTGCCGGATTACCGTTATGATCAGAATCACAGCTCAGATAAGCTGCGCACGCGCGGCATTGGATTTGCACTGGACAGTGACCGGGGACCCGATGCAGTCTGTGTCAAACCCGGGGCACCCACGCTCGGACAGGATACCTACACCGTGTTGACCGATGCAGGTATCGATGAAGACACGATCGCACAGCTGGAGGCGGCAGGTATCATCAAGGTCCGAGAGGCCAGGTCCGCGCCGGTGAATGCCTGAACTTGCAGGCAAAATTTGAAACATTGAACAATCAGGGAGACTTCATGAAACAACTTCTGCAAGGCCGCGTCGCCATTGTGACGGGCGCAGCCCGTGGTCTGGGCCGTTCCCACGCGCTTGAGCTTGCGCGACAGGGTGCAAAGGTCCTGGTCAATGACCGGGGCGCAGATCAGCCTGGATCCGAGGCTCAGGCCGTGGTGGAAGAAATTCTGGCGGCAGGCGGCCAGGCGTGCCTGCATGGGGCTGACGTTACCAACATCGAGGAGGTGCAGGCAATGGTGCAGCTTGCCGAGAGCACGTGGGGCCAGGTCGATATTCTGGTCAACAATGCCGGCATTCTTCGCGATAAGTCATTTGCCAAGATGAGCCTGGACGATTTTCGCCTGGTTCTGGAAGTGCATTTGATGGGCTCGGTCAACTGCACACATGCCGTATGGAATGGCATGCGCGAAAGAAACTATGGTCGCATTGTCATGACCACATCGTCTTCAGGACTTTATGGCAATTTCGGACAGGCCAATTACGGCGCCGCAAAAATGGCACTAGTGGGATTGATGCAGACGCTGGGAATTGAAGGCGAACGCAATAATGTGCACGTCAACTGCCTGGCACCCACCGCGGCCACCGCCATGACCGAAGGCCTGCTGGAGCCCGAAGCACTGGCAATGCTGTCACCCGAATCGGTCAGCCCTGCCCTGATCGCTCTGGTCACCAACGATGCGCCGAACCGGAAAATACTGATGGCCGGCGCAGGCAGCGTGGAACAGGCAAACATCACCATGACTCAGGGCATCACGTTAAGCAAAGCGCAATTGCACCACAACGAACTGTTGCAGCGCCTTGACGAAGTGTCGGATCGCCAGGATGAACGTGTTCCCGTGACGGGATTTGATCAGCTGCGACACGAGATTGCCAAGGCGCAGGCAAGACAGAATTTCGAAAAGTCTAGCGCAGCCGACAGAACCGCAAGTGAACAGACAGCAGGCACAGAGTAAACGGCGAACAAGGACTTCGACATTCCATGAACGACACGGCGCCCACGACTCCTAAAGCCACCCTTCAACGGTTTGATTCTATTCAGTCGTTGCTTGATTTTAAAGATCAGCCGGCTCTGCAATCGGCGTCTGTCGTCATTGATCAGGACACCATTTCCCGGTTTGCACAGGTCACACAAGATACGCAATGGATCCATACGGATCCGATTCGCGCCCACGCCGAATCGCCGTATGGAACAACCATTGCGCACGGCTTCCTGGTTATGTCACTGCTGTCATACTGGCAGTCAACGTGTATCGCATTTCCGAAGGCCAGGATGCTTCTGAACTATGGCTTCGACAAAATCCGATTCACGGCAGCAGTTCTTTCCGGCGCGAGTGTAAGCGCGTCTTTTGCGCTCACTGAAGTGACTCAAACACGACCTGGAGAAGCCCGGTGCAAATG
>JBEBTQ010000060.1:0-12313 GCA_040393685.1 Advenella kashmirensis
ACGGGCAAGGGGTTTATCAAGGCCTTTCAGATGCGTGATTTCTGCCGGGATCGATTCGGACTGCCTGACAGCACACATGGCAATGGCATGGTGGTTCCTGCCGGTCTGCAGAAAAATCGCTATCCCATGCGCGTGGCTCTGCATCCCACCTCTACCGGCGCCTTGCGCTGCTGGGCACCTGAACATTTTCGGGAACTGGCGCGCCGACTGGTGCGTACCGGTTTTGCGCCCGCCTTTATTGTTTCGCCGGATGAGCGTCCCGACTGGGAATGGGTCACACAGCAGAATGCCCTGCTGCCGGAAAACGCGGGTCTGGACGGCGTTGCGCGTTATATCCATGAGTCAGGCTGGTTTATCGGTAATGAATCGGGTATTGGCCATCTGGCATCGTCTGTTGGCATTCCCGTGCTGACCCTGACCGGGCGCATGAAGCGCACCCGCGCCTGGCGTCCGGCATGGAGCATGTCCCGTATTGTTTCGCCATGGTATATTCCCGGAGGACGTCTGCGAGATCGTTACTGGCGCATTCTGCTGCGACCTGCGCATGTCATGCGGGCGTTCAGGCGACTGCGCGCGGACTATGCGGCTGCGGGATCCGGCTCCGAAGCGCAATCATGAACATGTCCTGCTGCACTTATCCGTGTCAGGCAGCAATAACAGGCGACGATCAACCGGCAACAATCAACAGGAGTGAACAATGAGTCTGGCAGCACAGTTTGCCACCGTTAAGGAACAGGTCCGCGAAGCCTGCGAGAAAGCAGGCCGTTCGCCGGATTCGGTCTCGATTCTGCCAGTGACCAAGACCTTCGGTCACGAGGTGGTGCGTCAGGCCATGGCACTGGGACAGACGCGCTTTGCCGAGAACCGCGTACAGGAATTGAAGGAAAAGGCGCTGGCACTGAACGATTCCGCGATTGAATGGGTGGTGATTGGTTATCTGCAGACGAATAAGGTCAAGGATGTGGTTCGCTATGCCAGCGAAGTGCAGTCGCTGGACCGGATGGATCTGGCACAGGCTCTTGATAAGCGACTGCAGCAGGCCGCTCGCAAGCTGGACGTCCTTATCCAGGTCAAATCGAGCGAAGAGGACAGCAAAACCGGAATGCCTCCCGCCGAGGTGCCCGACTTCGTAAACGCCATTAGCGGATACGACACGCTGCGCCTGCGAGGGTTTATGACCGTGGCGGAAAACACAGACAATGAAGCGCGCATTCGTGCCTGTTTTGCCCAGGTGCGTGAACTGCGTGACCAGGCGCAGCAGGCATTGGGCGTGGCGCTGCCCGTGCTGTCGATGGGAATGAGTTCAGACTTTGCGCTGGCTATCGAAGAGGGTTCAACCGAACTGCGCATCGGCTCGGCACTGTTCGGCGCACGGCCGTCGGTTCAGGCGCCGTAACGCCGCAGCCCTTCCAGATCCAGCACACAAACCGCACCATATTCCACTTTCAGCAGTTTTTCGGCTTCCAGTTTTTTGAGTGCCTGATTGGCGCGCTGGCGTGACACCCGAGCCAGGTAACCCATTTCTTCCTGGGTAATGGCAAGACGCTGCTTCAGACCCGGGTACAGCAGCGGATTGAACAGCTCGGCCAGACAGCGCGCGACGCGTGCGTCGGCGTTCAGCAGCCGGTCGTGTTCGGCACGCCCGATAAACTGACCCACCCGTTCGTTGAGCAGATCCAGCAGATAGCGGTTAAAGGGAATGCTGTTATCCAGCAGCCATTCAAAGGTGCGCGAAGGCAGCCTGGCAACATAGGAGTCACGCAGCGCAACAATATCGTACTTGCGGCTTTCTTTTTTCAGGATACTGCCTTCTCCGAGCCAGCCGCCTGTCGGAATGCCGGTGAGCGAAGCCACCTTGCCGTCTGCGTTACCGACAGAAATGCGGATCAGGCCATCCATCACGCCGATCCAGTGATCTGCGCTTTCGCCCTTGCGTGCAATGAGCGCGCCGCTGCCATAATGCACAACGCTGATGTCCTGCAAAACACGCTTCTGATGCTCGGGCGCAAGCAGGGCAAACCACTGCGCTGCATCGGCGGAAAAAGTTGACATAGGACTTACCCTAGAAAATCATAGAATGTCATGATGGCGACAGTTAGCTTACAATCAAACCGTTAACTTAGCAACAACATCAAGCTCCGGCGCCGCAAGGCAAAGAGCCGGATAGGGCAGATACCAGCAAAACATAAAATCGCCCGCAAACAGGCTAGGAGACAACATGCCGCAGACAGTCAGCAACGCCAATTCCGGTGCGCCCGCGACATTTCCTGCGCTACTGCTGCATCACGCCGCAGTCAGGGGGAATCGCCCGGCGCTCAGAGAAAAAGATCTGGGAATCTGGCAGACCTATTCGTGGGCCCAGGTGGCCCATGAAGTGCGTTGTATCGCCAATGCGTTTCTGCATTTTGGGGTTCAGCCCGGCGAACACGTTGCCGTTGTCGGAGAAAACCGGCCTCGTCTGTATATGGCCATGATGGCGGCTCAGGCAGTCGGCGCCATTCCCGTTCCCATGTATCAGGATGCGGTGGCACAGGAGATGGTTTACGTGCTGCAGGACGCGAGCGTACGTGTGGTGGTCGCTGAAAATCAGGAACAGGTCGACAAGATGCTGGAGATCCGTGAGCAGGTGCCTGACCTGACGCATATCGTCTACGATGATCCGCGCGGACTGCGCCATTACAGCGATCCACTCCTCAAATCATGGAAAACACTGCTGCAGCTGGGCAATGATTTTGCGTCAGCCTCTCCCGATGCTTTTGATGCGGCTGTTGCGCGTGTGCGTCCGGAAGACACGGCTGCCATGTTCTACACATCAGGCACGACGGGTAAGCCCAAAGGCGTGGTACTCACGCATTCTGCCCTGATTGACCGCGCTCAAGTCATACAGGAACTGGAAAATCTGACGGATAAGGAAGAGGTCCTGGCTTATCTGCCGCCCGCCTGGATTGGCCAGAACATGTTCTCGTACACGCAATTGCTGGTTACCGGCTTTACCGTGAATCATCCCGAGTCGCCGTCTACCGTTGCCATCGACATGCACGATATCGGCCCGACCTATTACTTTTCACCTCCGCGAATTCTGGAAGATCTGCTCACCCACGTCACCATTCGCATGGAAGACGCCGGCAGATTCAAAAAATGGTTATATCGGATCTGCATGAAACTGGCGCACCGTGTGGGCGGCCCGATTCTGGACGGCGTGTCAGTTGGGGCAGTGGATCGAATGAAATATGCCCTGGGCAACGTGCTGATCTATGGTCCTCTGCGCAATGCGTTGGGAATGAATCGGGTACGCGTTGCCTACACGGCTGGCGAAGCCATCGGCCCGGATCTTTTCCGCTTCTATCGGTCCATTGGCATCAATCTCAAGCAGCTCTATGGCTCAACTGAAACGTCGGTGTTTGTATGCGTGCAGAGTGATGGTCAGGTGGCCGCCGACACGGTCGGACCCCCTGTTGCCGGTGTCGAATTGCGCATTGCCGATAGCGGGGAAGTGCAGGTGAAAAGTCCCGGACTGTTCCGCGAATATTATCGTAATCCCGATTCCACCAAAGAATCATTCACCGAGGACGGCTGGTTTCATACCGGTGATGCGGGTATTCTGGATGCACAAGGACAGCTGAAGATCATCGACCGTGCCAAGGATGTGGGACGCCTGAGCGACGGGCGCATGTTCGCACCCAAATACGTTGAGAACAAACTCAAGTTTTTTCCATTCATCAAGGAAGCCGTGGCGTTTGGTGCCAATCGTGATTTTGTGACGGCCTTTATCAATATTGATCTGGAAGCGGTTGCCAACTGGGCCGAGAGGCGCAGTCTGGCTTACGCGGGCTATACCGATCTGGCCTCGCGCCCTGAGGTCTATGAACTGATTGCGGACTGCATCAATAAAGTCAATGCCGACGTGGCTCAGGATGAACAGCTGTCAGGCTTGCAGATTCACCGCTTCCTGATCCTGCACAAAGAACTGGATCCCGATGACGGGGAGCTGACGCGAACCCGCAAGGTGCGCCGCGCCTTTATCGCGGAGCGTTACGGGGTTCTGATTGATGCCCTGTTCTCCGGCAAGACCAGTCAATATATTGAGACCGAAGTGAAGTACGAAGATGGTCGCACCGGAAAAATTGCGGCTGATCTGAAAATCCAGCCCGCGGTCGTTGTTGCCGATCCCATGAAAAAGGCCGCTTGAGTATGAGTCAGGAACGAGATACACGCATTGGTGATGTGATTCTGGACATGCAGAATATTTCGCTGCGGTTCGGTGGCGTCAAGGCGCTGACCGACATTTCCTTCAATGTTCGTGAACATGAGATTCGCGCCATTATCGGTCCGAACGGCGCGGGCAAAAGCTCTATGCTGAATGTGATAAATGGTGTGTACGTGCCGCAGGACGGCGCCATTCATTTTGACGGCAAACAGTTTGGTCGCATGACGCCGCGTCGCGCGGCAGAAATGGGCGTGGCACGAACCTTTCAGAATCTGGCGCTGTTCAAGGGCATGAGCGTTCTGGACAATATCATGACGGGTCGCAACCTGCGCATGAAGAGCGGTCTGCTGTCGCAGGCCTTCCGAATCTTTGGTGCAGAAAAGGAAGAGATCGCGCATCGCGAGTTTGTGGAAAATATTATCGACTTCCTGGAAATCCAGGCCTATCGCAAGACGCCTGTCGGACGCCTGCCTTATGGACTGCAAAAGCGCGTTGATCTTGGGCGTGCGCTGGCCATGGAACCGCGCATGCTGTTGCTTGACGAGCCTATGGCGGGCATGAATATTGAAGAGAAGCAGGACATGAGCCGCTTCATTCTGGATGTCAATGACGAGTTTGGTACGACAATTGTGTTGATCGAACATGATATGGGCGTGGTCATGGATATCTCTGATCGCGTCGTAGTACTCGATTACGGTAAAAAAATCGGCGACGGCTCGCCGGCGCAAGTGCGCTCGAATCCCGACGTGATTCGGGCCTATCTGGGTGTGGAGCACTGATCATCATGGCCTATTTTCTGGAAACGCTTTTTGGAGGCCTGATGAGCGGCATGCTTTATGCGCTTGTCGGTCTGGGTTTTGTGCTTATCTTCAAGGCTTCGGGGGTGTTCAATTTCGCGCAGGGCGCCATGGTGCTGGTGGCGGCCCTGGCCATGGCGCGGTTTTCGGTGTGGATTCCGCAATGGCTGGGCTTTGAGAACCTGTTGCTGGCCAATGTTCTGGCCTTTATTGTGAGTGCGGCGGTGATGGTACTGATCGCCTTTCTGGTGGAGCGCCTGGTGCTGCGTCATCTGGTCAATCAGGAAGCCACCACACTGCTGATGGCGACACTGGGTATTAGTTATTTCCTGGATGGTCTGGGACAGATTGTCTTTGGCAGTTCGGTCTACTCCATCAACGTGGGCATGCCCAAGGACCCAGCCTTTATTCTGGACTCTGTCTTTGAAGGCGGGATTCTGATCAGTCTTGAGGACCTGACAGCGGCCGTGATTTCAGCGGTGCTGGTTGCGCTGCTGGCTTTCTTTTTCCAGTATACATCTACCGGCAGAGCCCTGCGTGCAGTGGCTGATGACCATCAGGCTGCGCAATCTATCGGCATTCCGTTGAACCGGATCTGGGTCATCGTGTGGGTGGTAGCTGGCATTGTGGCTCTGGTGGCCGGCATTATCTGGGGGTCCAAATTTGGTGTGCAATTTACGCTTTCCACCGCGGCATTGCGGGCGCTGCCTGTCGTCATTCTGGGCGGGCTTACCTCAGTGCCCGGTGCCATTATCGGTGGCCTGATTATCGGCGTAGGAGAGAAGCTGTCCGAGGCCTATATTGGACCTTTCGTTGGCGGTGGCATAGAGATCTGGTTTGCCTATGTGCTGGCGCTGGTCTTTCTGCTGTTCCGTCCGCAAGGGCTGTTTGGCGAAAAAATCATTGACCGTGTGTAGAAGGCAGGAGAGACCCTATGTTTTATCGTGAGAACGGTCAGTTCAAAATCAGTTACCGACAGGATCAGCAGATTTTTCCGGTGCGCCAGGACCGCATTTTTATTGGTCTGCTGCTGTTTATTGCCATCGTGCTGATTCCGCTGCTCTCCAGCAATTATTTTCTGGGCGGCATCATGATTCCCTTTCTGATTCTGTCCATGGCGGCCATAGGTCTGAATATTCTGGTGGGCTACTGCGGTCAGATCTCCATGGGTACCGGCGCCTTCATGGCCGTGGGTGCCTACGCTGCCTGGAATTTTGGCGTGCGCTTTCCCGATCTGCCTCTGATCATTCAGTTGCTGATGGGCGGAGTCTTTGCCACGCTTGTGGGCATTCTGTTCGGCATTCCAAGCATGCGTATCCGTGGCCTGTATCTGGCCGTGGCAACGCTGGCAGCGCAGTTCTTTGTGGACTGGACGTTTCTGCGCATTCCATTCTTTACCAACAATTCCTCATCGGGCAGTGTGTCGGTACCGTCGCTGGATTTTTTCGGCCTGCCTTTGCAGACGCCAATGCAGAAGTATCTTTTCGTTCTTGCACTTGTGATTGTGATTGCGATTCTGGCCAAGAATCTGGTGCGGGGCGCCATCGGGCGCGAGTGGATGGCGATTCGCGATATGGATGTGGCAGCGGCAGTGATTGGTATTCGTCCCATGTATGCCAAGCTCAGTGCGTTTGCCGTCAGCTCCTTTATTGTCGGGGTGGCAGGCGCCTTGTGGGGCTATATCCACCTGGGTTCCTGGGAACCGTCTGCCTTTGATCTGAACCGTTCATTTCAGTTGCTATTTATGGTCATTATTGGCGGACTCGGTTCCATTGTGGGGAGCTTTTTCGGCGCGGCATTCATTGTGCTGATTCCGATTCTGCTGAACCGGATCCCTGAAATGCTGGGGCTGTCGCTGGCGGTGGATACCGCGACGCATATCGAGCATATGGTGTTTGGTGCCCTGATTGTGTTTTTTCTGATTGTAGAGCCGCATGGCCTGGCACGCCTGTGGAGTATTGCGAAAGAAAAATTGCGGATATGGCCGTTTCCGCACTAGTTTTATCCCGTTTGCTTTGCTGCGTGTATTCAACCAATAAAACCTATCTGGATGCAAATCCGAGGAGAGAGACAATGAAACTGAAAATGAAACAATGGGTCGCTGCAATGGGCGTTGCCGGTGTCCTGGGTACCCTCCCGCTACAGACCATGGCTGCCGAAGAGCAGTTCATTCCCTTGCTGACCTATCGCACCGGTTCCTTTGCACCACTGGGCATTCCCTGGGCGGATGGCAAAATTGATTATCTGAAACTGGTCAATGAACGCGATGGCGGCATCAATGGCGTAAAAATTTCCTACGAAGAGTGCGAAACTGCCTATGCAACAGACAAGGGCGTCGAGTGCTATGAACGTCTCAAGTCTGCACGCGGCGGCGCTTCCGGTTTTGATTCGCAGTCTACTGGTATCACATTTGCGGTTTCCGACAAGGCGCCAGGTGACAAGGTTTCCATCGAAACAGTGGGCTATGGTCTGTCCCAGTCTGCCGATGGCTCGGTGTTTGAATGGAACTTCCCGCTGCTGGGCACGTACTGGACCGCAGCCGATGTGATGATTCAGGATATCGCCAAAAAACTGGGCGGCGAAGACAAACTCAAGGGCAAGAAAATTGCACTTGTGTATCACGACTCACCCTATGGCAAAGAGCCGATCCCGCTGCTCAAAGCCCGGGCCGAGGCCAATGGTTTTGAATTACAGCTGTATCCGGTCACTGCGCCCGGTGTGGAGCAGAAATCCACATGGCTGCAGATCCGCCAGAAACGGCCTGACTATGTGCTGCTGTGGAGTGCAGGCATTATGACCCCAACCGCCATTCGTGAGGCGCAATCAACGGGTTATGCCCGCGACAAGATTTACGCGGTGTGGTGGGCTGGCTCCGAGGGTGATGTGAAGGATCTGGGTCAGGTGGCCAAGGGCTACAACGCCATTACCATTCACAACACGGGTGAAGCCAAGGGCAAAGTTTATGACGATCTGAAAACGCATGTCTTCGACAAGGGCAACGGTTCCAGCAAGAACACCCTGGGCACCATCGCCTACACCCGTGGTCTGGTGATCTCCATGCTGCAGGTGGAAGCCATTCGCACCGCGCAGGAAAAATTCGGTAAAGGCCAGCACATGACGTCCGAACAGGTACGCTGGGGCTTTGAGAATCTGGACCTGACCGAAGCGCGCCTGAAGGAAATCGGCTTTGATCAGATCATCAAACCCATCAAGACGTCATGCTCGAATCACGTTGGTGCAGACTGGGCTCGTATTGTTCAGTGGGACGGCAGCAAGTTCGTGCCGGCATCGGATCTGTATCAGGCTGACCAGAAATATGTCGGACCGCTGGTCAAGTCCGAAGCCGAGAAATATGCACAGGCCAAGAAGGTCACACCTCGCGATTGCAGCAAGGAATCTTCATAACGCATGAGCAGGCTCATCCCCCAAGGCACATGGCTGCGGGGGATGAACAATGTCAGTAGCCTATCGCGGAATCTCAATATGCAAACCTCGCCATCTTCAGCTCCAGCTGCCACTTCTGCACCCGATCGACTGCTTCTCAATGTCAACGGGATTGAAGTCATCTATAACCACGTGATTCTGGTACTGCGCGGCGTGTCGCTGGTAGTGCCGGAAGGCAAAATCGTGGCATTGCTTGGCGCCAACGGGGCAGGCAAGACCACGACGCTGCGTGCTGTCTCGAACCTGCTCAAAAGCGAACGAGGCGATGTCACCAAAGGCACCATTCATTATCGTGATGAACGGGTCGACAGCATGACGCCGGCCGATCTGGTTAAGCGCGGTGTCGTACAGGTGATGGAAGGTCGCCATTGTTTCGGGCATCTGACTATTGAAGAGAACCTGCTGACAGGCGCCTATACCCGCCAGATCAGCAAGGGCGATCTTGAGGCATCGCTGGACCGTGTGTATCAGTATTTTCCGCGGCTCAAGCAAAGGCGAACCAGCCAGGCCGGGTACACCTCTGGTGGAGAGCAGCAGATGGCCGCGATTGGCCGGGCGCTGATGGCGGACCCCAAAATGATTCTTCTGGACGAACCCTCCATGGGGCTGGCGCCGCAGATCGTTGAGGAAATTTTCGAGATTGTGCGCGATCTGAATACCCGGGAGCGCGTGAGTTTCCTGCTCGCCGAACAGAATACCAACATTGCCTTGCGGTATGCCGATTATGGGTACATCCTGGAAAGTGGTCGCGTCATGATGGATGGCACGGCGCAGGCGCTGGCATCCAATGACGATGTGAAAGAGTTCTATCTTGGCATCGAAAGCGGTGACCGCAAGAGTTTTCGCGATACCAAATTTTACCGCCGCCGCAAGCGCTGGCTGGCATAGGAGCAGAGCGTGAGTGACTATTTTGATGCTCTCGAAGTCCGTGGACAGGAACAGCGTGAAGCCGATCTGTTTGCGGCGCTTCCCAGGGCGCTGGCGATGGCAGGGGAACGCGCGCCAGCCATTGCCTCGCAATTGCAGGATCTGTCGCCAGACGGCATTACCAGCAGGGATGCATTGGCCGCCATTCCGGTGTTGCGCAAGTCTGAGCTGCTCAGGCAACAGCTGGCGCAGCGCAGGCAGACGGCAGACCAGAGCAATGACAAGGCCGTTAATACATCAGAGTCGGTGGTGCAGCGAGTTTTTGGCGGTTTCTCTACGATAGGCTGGGGTGAGGCAGCCCGCGTGTTTGCCTCTCCCGGTCCCATTTATGAACCCGAAAGCAAACGGGCAGATTACTGGCGATTTGGCCGCGCCCTGTACGCAGCCGGCTTTCGCGCCAACACCTTGCTCTACAACTGCTTTTCCTATCACTTTACCCCCGCTGGCTCCATGTTTGAAACAGCGGGCCTGGCTATCGGCTGCACTGTGTTTCCCGGTGGTGTCGGTCAGACCGAAATGCAGGTGTCCACCATTCGTGATCTTCAGCCAGAAGGCTACGCCGGTACGCCGAGCTTTCTGAAACTGATACTGGAAAAAGCCGACGAGATGCAGACCCCGCTGCCATCGCTGAGACGGGCGCTGTTTTCCGGAGAGGCCTTTCCGCCATCGCTGCAGGCCTGGTTTTCCGACAGAGGCATTCATGGCTACCAGGCCTATGGGACGGCCGATCTGGGATTGATTGCCTACGAATCCGAGGCGCGAGATGGCCTGATTATCGGCGAAGACATCATTCTGGAAATTGTGCGCCCCGGTACCAATGATCCCGTGCCCGATGGCGAGGTGGGGGAAATCGTGGTTACCACACTGAATCCCGATTACCCACTGCTGCGTTTTGGCACGGGCGATCTGTCCGCCATCATGCCCGGGCACTCTGCCTGCGGTCGTACCAACCAGCGGATTCGCGGCTGGCTGGGTCGCGCAGACCAGACCACAAAAGTACGTGGCATGTTTGTCCATCCCGAGCAGATCGCAGACATTGTTGGCCGCTTCAATGACGTGGCCAGAGCAAGACTGGTGGTGTCAGGGGAAACAGGTCGCGATGACATGACCCTGTTTGTGGAAGTCCCGGGAAAGGCGCCTGCTGATCTGAAAGACAAACTGGAGAGTGTAGTCCGCGAAGTGACCAAACTGCGTGCCGATGTGGTGTTTGTTGGTGAGGGAGAGCTGGCCAATGATGGCAAGGTGATTGAGGATAGCCGTTCGTATGAATAGGGCGCGGCGCAACGGTACGTGACTGTACAACGGTGGGCCGGGATATTCAGTCGGGTGAGGTCTGCACAACATCGTGTGCGAGGTATTCAGCTGGGCGAACTTAGCGGAACAGACGTCGGGATAGCCTCAGACGGGCGGGTTTTGCAGTTCGCGTTTCAATATCTGTCCGAAGTCATCGACCGGCCTGCCCAGCAGCTCCATGACAGATGTGGTTTTTTCTGCCAGGTAGCGAATCGGACTGTGCAGCTCGTCTTCGAAGCGATTGGCCATGTTTGTCAGCAAGGCACTGTCTGCGTTGACCAGAATCACGGCATGGGACAGCAAAGAGAAAGAGGGCGTTGTGGCAGTTTTATTGCGCCGCCAGTACTGAGCCGTACCGGCAATCTTTTTCCCTTCTACCGCCAGGTTATAGCGGCCATCGCAGAATGAGCCCTGCACATTCTGGTAATTCGCTGTGATGCCATAGGACGATAGGGCGCGGGCGATCAGTTCACAAAGCCCCTGGTATTGACTCTCGGCATGTTCCAGCGGATATTTGGCGGCGATGGGATAGGCCAGATGCAGATTGACGACACCCGCTGCCTGCGGTACCACGCCACCGCCTGACAGTCTGAGCGATACGGGCACGCCAGCGTCGCCCATGGTTTTGCAGGCCGTCTCAAAATTTGGGTTGCGCTTGTAACTGCGGGGCACACTGATGCCGGGGCCGGCCTCCTGGATCACCGCCAGTCGCAAGCCCTGATCTACCTGATCAAGCAGCAGGGTTTCGTTGTCCCGCTGTGTGCGGGTTGCATCGAAAACCGCGTCAGCGGGCAGAAGAGAAAAGGGGGTATTCATAAGGGTGTGCAAGCGCTATTGGATTTGCGGATTCCAGCACCCATGATGCGTCAGGCTTCAGCCTTTTCCTTGGCAAGCTTTTTCAGCTTGGTTTTGATACGGCCTTGCTTGAGGGTAGAGAGGTATTCGACAAATACCTTGCCCAGCAGGTGATCCAGTTCGTGCTGAACGCAAACTGCCAGCAGGCCGTCTGCCTCAAATTCGTAGGCCTCGCCCTGCTCGTTAAGGGCACGCACTTTGATACTGGCCGCCCGTTCCACCTTGTCGTAGACGCCGGGAACAGACAGGCAGCCTTCTTCGTAAACCTGCTTTTCTTCGCTTTTCCAGGTGATTTCCGGGTTGATCAGAACCAGCAGGTCATCGCCTTCTTCCGAGACATCGATGACCACAACGCGTTCATGGACATTGACCTGAGTTGCAGCCAGCCCCACGCCAGGGGCGGCATACATGGTTTCAGCCATGTCACGCACAAGCTGGCGGATGCGATCATCAACCTGGGCTACCGGTTTGGCAACCGTGTGCAGCCGGGGGTCGGGAAATTGAAGAATAGGTAAGAGAGCCATGTCGATATTATAAATGAAATCAGACTTTTACCGGACATCGCAAAATGCATTCGGCAAATGTCACAGAAAAATCATCATCGTGCCTTGTGTATATTTCTATAATAGGGTGTTTTTTCATTTATTCAAGCGGATCTGCGAATGGCAATGTCAGACGAAGAGCGATATGCATGGCTGCGCCTCACTCTGGAACCCGGGGTCGGGCCGGTTACGGCGCGTCATCTTCTTGTTGCCTTCGGATTGCCACAGGATATTTTTGGAGCCTCTGC
>JBEBTQ010000061.1:0-12229 GCA_040393685.1 Advenella kashmirensis
GTTCCAAATGCTAACATACTGAGCGGCAATCCTGGCCGGGATGCTTGTAGTGGTATTTTCGGTCATGAGAAACTCCTTGGAAAAATGATTGGCTTGTTGCGGACAAGCTTGTCGAATGCGACAGAGGCATTTTGCTGCAGCGTATGATCCCGGTCGATTACGTGCCAGGTAATAGCGCTGTTTCGCGATTGGCGCAGAAACCGGCAGCTCCGACATCGGGTACCCTTTTTCTTTTCGCGCGATTGGCAGTACGCCCGTGGATGGTGCACGCGGCGATTACCTCAGACGTCATCGACACAATGAATCGCCAAGTCGACAATGGCATTACATCGTCGCAACACATTGCATTGTTGCGCACCAATTAATGCCTTTATTCCAGGAGTCATCCATGCCAGCTTATGCCGTCGCCATCATTTCCGAAACTCGTCAGAACGACGAGATCCGCGCCTATCTCGAGCAAATCGATGCGACACTCCAGCCGTTCGCTGGTCACTTCATCATTCACGGCGGGCCGTATCTTTCGTTAGAGAGCGAGCCAGCGGGAGACCTGATTGTCGTGGAGTTTCCCGATATGGAGCATGCGTCACGCTGGTACGATTCACCAGCCTACCAGGCGATAAAACCATTAAGGGCGGCAAACAGCGTTGGGACTGTGTTTCTCGTGCAAGGTGTGCCGGGAGATCACCGGGCTACGGATATTCTTGTTTGAGTGGTGCGCCAGCGGGCTAATAAATAGTTGAAAATTTCAACCATATCGTTGATAATAAAAACCAATTAGTTGAAATTGACAACTAACTGGCAATTCATAACAACGAATAATCACGAGACATCAGGAAACCATACAGAGTTTCCGGATCCATACAGTGGAGACACAATATGAGGGTTGGTTTTAAGGCACTGGCAGCGTTGTCAGTGTGTCTGGCTACATTTTCCAGTGCGAGCGCGCAGGATTATCCGTCCAGGCCTATCAGGATGATTGTTGGATTTTCTGCGGGTGGCGGCAGTGATTTCGTTGCTCGGGCGCTGGCAGATACGCTAGGCAAGAAGCTGGGGCAATCCGTTGTCGTGGAGAACAAGCCCGGGGCAGGGGGCGTGTTGGCAACGCGCGGTGTGGCCAGGGGAACACCCGACGGCTACACCCTGATCATGGGAAGTGCGGCGGCGTTCGTTGTCAATCCCTATATGATGAAGGACGTCGGTTACGACCCGGTGGCGGATTTCACACCTGTCGCATCAGTGTCGCGATTTCAATATGCCTTAATGGGCCGGAAGGGGCTGAAAGTGAGCTCCGTGCAGGAGTTGATCGACTATGCCAGGAAAAATCCGAAGAAACTGACCATAGGTTCAGCGGGCGTTGGCTCGAACACGCACCTTGTTGCGGTGTCCTTCATGGATAAAGCAGGTATTGAGCTGGTTCACGTTCCCTATAAGGGAACGGCCGGAGCGACGAACGACCTGCAAGGTGGAAATATCGATTTGCTGTTTGATTCCGTGCCGACAGTTAAAGGCCCAATTATGGCTGGTCGCGTTAAAGCTTTTGCAACGACAGGTTCTGCCCGTGAGCCTGAGTTGCCGAACATTCCCACGCTTTCAGAGGCCGGCGTGCCTGGATTTCAGGCCAGCAATTGGTTCGCGATCTTTGGCCCCAAAGGCATGGATGAGGCTATCGTGAAGAAATTAAATACAGCCATCAACGACTCGCTGAGCGATCCGGAACTGCAAGCGCGGTTCAAGACAAGTGGAAATATTCCGTTGCCAGGTTCTTCGAGTGATCTCTCTGAGCTGGTCAAGAAGGAATCGGCTGAGTATAGAAAACTCATCGATGATACCGGGATCAGAATCGAAGAATAAGCGAATTGTTGATGAACATGACTGACGGAACACTACCTTTAAAAGGCGTAAGAATCCTTGACCTGACCTCCGCTGTGGTCGGGCCCTATGCCACGCAGACGCTGGCCGATTTTGGGGCAGAGGTCATCAAAGTTGAACAACAGTCCGGAGACATTATCCGATGGATATCCGGTCGCTCGCGCACGCCAGGTATGTCCGGCAAGTTCATGCACATGAATCGCAATAAGCGCAGCGTTTCTTTCAATTTGAAAACAGAACAAGGGAAGGCGGCGTTGCTGCGATTGGTCAAGGAAACGGACGTATTTATTCACAATATGCGCCCGGAGGCGATCCGGAAACTCGGAATCGGGTCGGATGAACTGACTCGCATCAATCCTGAACTGATTTACTGCAACGTCGTCGGTTTCGGTGGAAATGGCCGTTATGCCAACCGACCGGCTTATGATTCGATTTTGCAAGGGGGCACGGGCCTCGCAAGTTTGTTCGCGGCTGCAGGGGGCGAACCGCGTTATGCGCCCTATGTGGTGGTCGATCGTACTGCTGCGCTGATGGTCGCCAACACGATTCTAGTGGCGTTATTGGCGCAGTGGAAACAAGGTGGGTCAAGGGTCCTGGAAATTCCCATGTTCGAATGCTATGCATCGTTATTGCTCAGCGAGCATCTGTATGGCGAGACGTTTGAACCTCCCATCGGCACCAGCGGCGATACACGCCTGCTCGACCCTAATGCCAAACCGGTAAAAACCAAAGATGGCTATATCTGCATCACCACCAATACTGACGCGCAGGTCATGGCATTGTTTGATGCCTTTGGCAGGCCTGACCTGAAGGCTGACAACCGATTCAATCGAGCTGTAAATCGCATTGAACATATTTCGGCGTTTTTTGAGCTGCGCGCCGAGGAGATCGGAAAACAGACTACCGCGTACTGGCTGGACAAATTGGGAGAGCACGACATCCCCGCAATGCAATGCCACACCATTGATTCGTTGCTAACCGATCCACATATTGTGGACGTTGGACTAATCAGCAGTGTGGCGCACCCGAGTCAGGGCCAGGTAAAAAGCATCAATGTTCCCGTCAAACTGTCGGGCTTCCAACCACAATTGCGATATCCCGCTCCGCATATTGGAGAGCATACCGTTGATGTGCTGGAAAGCCTGGGGTTTACAACGGGGGAAATTCAGTCGATGTTGGAGAGGGGGGATGTTTATTGTGATTCGCAGTAGCCTTGTACGTCGTGAACATCCCGAAACGACGTCTGAGTCTCGGTATGTGGGCACATAATCCAGCTTAAATATCGAGATACGCCTGAATCCAGTCTGGCGACACGTCCTGAAAGCGGGTAGCAGATGTAGTTGTTAATCGGCGATCTACACTCCACGCTTAGCTTTACGCACGGCTTTTGATTTCGATGCTGCGCTACCGCGAAGGATTTCTACAAGCGCATCTCGGAAAAAGTTGGCTTCTATAGGATTGCGTTGTACGCAAATATGCAAATTACGACGTGCCCAAGCATCTACCAACTCAACGACAACTAAACGATCTCTATCTGATGCCTCGATTACCGAACGCGGGACAATACCAATTCCTGCGCCCGAGGAAATTAGCCGTGTGATCGCTCTATAGCCTGACACCTGGACGCGTAAGTCCAACTCCGCACCCACTGCTGCAGCATGATTCATAAGATAAGTGTGAAGTGCAGCCCCATGCTGAAGACTGATAAACGGCTGATGAAGACAATCGGAAAAGCTGACTGCTTTCTTTTTAGCAAATTCGCTTTTAAGTGGAGCGACCAAAACTAGACGGTCTTCGTAATAAGGAAAGAAAATTAGATTTGGGTAATCAGTTTCCAATGCTACGACACCAACGTCTGCTCGGCCAGCACTGACTGCAGCGATGATGTCATGACTCATACGTTCTTCTAAAGTAACGCGCACAGAAGGATGTTGGTCGAAAAACTTGGCCAAATCGTCTGGAATGTAAGAACTGATGGAGTTGTTATTGGCAAAGAGTTTAATATGCCCCGTTAAACCCCGAGCATAAGGCATTAAATCGACATGCATTTGCTCAAGTTGGGCTAAGCAGCGGCGAGCATGTTCGACCATGACTTGGCCTGCTGGAGTAGGCATCACGCCCCTAGCACTACGCAGAAGTAGCGGGGTGCCCACAGCGTTTTCCAGGCCTTTTATTCGCAAACTGACGGACGATGGTGCCAAGTGGTAACGCTCGGCTCCACGCGTTAGGTTTCCCTCCTCGACCACGGTTAGAAACACTTGTAAGTCGGTTATATCGTATCTCATCGCGCTCGGCAACTGTAATAAAAAGTATCGTAAAGGTTATCACGATCTATCGTGCATTCGGAAATAACGAATGCTTCCTTTCAAAAACCTCGCTTTTCCATCGTTGTTGATCTCCTTACACTGATTTTTATTAGTTTGATGAACGGGTTCAAATAATGAAACAGCAAAACCATACAAAACCACTGGAAGGCCTAATCGTTGTGGCGATCGAACAAGCAGTGGCAGCACCGATGAGCACCTGCCGCCTGGCAGATATGGGCGCACGCGTAATTAAGATAGAGCGCGCAGAGGGCGATTTTGCTCGGGGTTACGACAAGGCCGCAAACGGTGAAGCGTCTTACTTTGTATGGGCAAATCGTGGAAAAGAATCAATTGTGCTGGACTTCAAAAAGCATGAAGATGCGGCGTTATTGGAACGCATTCTAAGTGAGGCCGACGTTTTTGTTCAAAATCTCGCGCCGAATGCGCTGGAGCGGGCTGGATTTGGGTCCGAAGAACTCCGTAAACGCCATCCCAAGCTGATAACTTGCGATATTAGTGGTTATGGCGGCGATGGGCCTGCCGCCAAACTTAAAGCCTATGATCTACTCGTACAATGTGAAAGCGGGCTCGCAGGTATCAGCGGTGCGCCCGAAGCCTACGGCAGAATAGGCGTGTCTATCTGCGATATTGGGGCTGGCATGAACGCCACAATTGGTATTTTGTCAGCTTTGGCTTTACGGTCCAAAACCGGCAAAGGATCAGGAGTAGCTGTATCTCTTTTCGACGGCGCTGCCGATTGGATGACGGTGCCGTATGTCCATGAAGTCTATGGGACAGGTTCTCCAGGGCGAATGGGTTTGAGGCATCCATCGATTGCACCATATGGGGCCTATTCAACTCGTGATTCGAAAGATATCGTTATAAGCATTCAGAATGAACGAGAATGGCAGCGGTTCTGCCAGATGTTTCTTCACATGCCTGACGTGGCGAATGACCCAAAATTCTCTTCTAACACAGAACGGGTGTGCCATATGAATGAACTTGATGAGTTAATTGGTCAAACATTTGCACAACTAACTGCCAATGAGGCACTAGCCAGGCTAGATGCATCAAACACTGCTTACGGCCAAGTTCGTTCTGTGGCAGAAATGGCAGTTCATCCAGCGTTAAGAACCTGGCCCATGCAAATTAATGATCATGATCTCAATTTGATAGCGCCTCCTGTGCAGACCCCTTGGGATGATCTACGTTTTGCCCCCGCTCCCAAGACGGGGCAACATACAGATCAAATACGAGCCGAATTTTCCAGTGAAAAGGCAGGGGCACGGGCATGAGTGATGTAGATATCGGATATTTACGTCAATGGGTAGGTAGAACTGAGTCCTGCAGTGACGTGTTGTCAGTCCGCCATGCCAGATTGATGGCCGCTACATTAGGCATATCTGGGGAATTATTCCAAGAAGGGAGCGTCCTTCCGCCATTATGGCATTGGCTTTTTTTCTTGGAAGGACTACCACCGTCAGAGCTCGGTCGCGACGGACATCCTGTACGTGGAGGTTTTCTGCCTCCTGTTCCTTTGGCCAACCGTATGTGGGCGGGCGGAACACTAAAATTTGCGAAGCCGGTTTTACTAGGCAGCACACTTGAAAAGCGCTCGAGTATTAAGTCTGTTGAACATAAGTACGGCCGCAGCGGCGAGCTTGTATTTGTTACGGTGTTACACGAAATACTACATGATTGCGAGATTGCAATTTGCGAAACTCACGATATTGTTTACAAACAGGCTGGTAGTACCGTTAAAAGGGTGGAATCCACCGAAATTCTCGTTCCACATTACATCAAAAAAACTCGTCCTGATGCGACGATGTTATTCCGTTATTCAGCACTCACCTTTAATGGCCATCGCATCCATTACGATGCCGATTATTGCAGGCAAGTTGAAGGTTACTCGAACGTGGTTATCCATGGACCCTTATGCGCTACTTTGTTGGCTAGTTTTGCAGAAGAAGTGGAAGGTCGTCCTCTAAAAACGTTTCGCTATCGGGGAATTCAGCCGAGTGTACTTGGTGCTGATCTGACAATCAATGCTAAGAAGAACGCTAATGATGACGAAATGATACTCTGGACAGCATTGCCCGACAACGCCATTTCAATGAAAGCAGAGGCTCATTTCTAAAAGATAAGGAGATAGATTTAGTGAGTGAACAACTTGTGCGCGCGGTTTCCGCCTTATGTGAACTAATTGAAAATAAAAGAATGGAAGAATCAGCGCTTCTTTCTGAGGATAAACAGATCATGCTTGACTTAGTAGCGACGGACGACTGGCTTCCAGAAGCGATGGCTAAACCTCATCCTCAGTACTACCAACAACATTTACTCTATGGAGATCCGAAGGATCGGTTTTCATTGGTAAGTTTTGTTTGGGGGCCTGGTCAAAAGACTCCCATACATGACCACACAGTTTGGGGCGTAATCGCAATGTTGCGCGGTGCAGAAAAGGAACAGGCATTCGAAATAGAAAATGGAGACATACGTAAGGTTGGAGAAGAAACAACATTAAACCGAGGCGAAGCGTGCTGTGTATCCCCAACAATTGGCGACATCCATCGCGTTAGAAATTGCTTTGAGGATCAAGTGTCGATAAGCATCCATTTGTATGGAGGGAACATCGGCCGTATTTCTCGTAATGTTTATGATCCGGAGACAGGTAATCGCAAAGCATTTATATCAGGGTATTCAAATGAGTTTGTACCTAATTTGTGGGCAAGCAAAGTAAATACATAATTTTTAACAGGAGACTTCTAACAAATGAACAACTGGCCAGAAACGCTATCAAACCTTCGAAGTGCAGCTGGGAGACTTCGGGATAACAACCCCGCAGTAGCTAAAGCCTATCAAGGACTAAATGAATCCGTGCAACAAGGAAAGGCTCTGGATTCGAAAAATCGAGAACTGATTGCGCTAGCGGTCGCCGTGACCACTCGATGCGATGGGTGTATTTCGTCCCATGCAGCAGCTGCGCGAAAGGCAGGCGCAACTGAGGCCGAACTAGCTGATGCGCTTGGAACCGCAATTGCGCTGAACGCTGGAGCAGCTTTTGTCTACTCGACGAGAGCTATGGAGGCATTCGAACAATTTAAAGAGTAGACGATTTCAAGGTAACGATGAGGCAATTAGTTTCCTTTAGTAGATAATTAATTAGCCAATACAAGATATTTCAAATAAATATCAAACGAAAGAATTAGGAGAGACAGATATGACAATGATACAAGCACTTGCTAAGTGGGCTTCTGAGGTCCCAAATCAGCATTCTAATACGGCAATACTGGCAACGAAACATGCGATTGAGGATACAGTAGCTTGCATGATCGCTGGTGCTGGTGACACGGCCGCAGCAAATGTAAGAAAGGCGGTCTCCGACTATAAGGGCGGCGTCGCAACGATCTTTGGAAATGGATCGACTTATGCCCCGTGGGCAGCGCTATCCAACGGTACTTCTGCCCATGCGCTAGATTATGATGACACCTTTTTGCCAGCCGTTAATCATGCTGGTGCTGCGCTCGTATCCTCGACTTTAGCGCTAGCAGAGGAAAGAAAATTGAGTGGTGCTGCCGTCATCGACGCCTATATCGTCGGACTGGAAACTGCCTATTGGATCTCACGCGGCTTAATGCGGTCTCACTACGATATTGGCTGGCATACCACTTCCACGATTGGAAGTATTGGTGCCGCTGCTGCTTGCGCTCGACTATTAGGTTTAGATGAAAAACGAATGGCGCACGCTATAAGCTTGGGAGTAAGCATGGCAAGCGGAATGAAAGTCCAATTCGGCACGATGGCCAAACCGTTACATGCAGGTCTGGCGGCTAAGCACGGCGTTGAGGCTGCCCTCTTGGCTGAGTGCGGTGTCGAGGGACGGATGGAAGCGTTAGAAGGACCGATGGGTTTTCTGGATCTTTGCGGAGGCCCTGCAGCAAACGGGTGGGATGCATTTGAACAGGATATTGGTAAAGGTCCGGTAGCAATAGAAGAACGTGGGTTGATGATAAAACGTTTTCCATGTTGTGCATCAACTCATAGACTTTTGGACTGCGTACTTGAACTTCGGGAAGAAAAAAATATTCGTGTCGAAGAGATAGAGAAGATTGAAACTTTCATAGGAGCAGGAAATGCCCGGAATCTCATGTATTCCAACCCGGTAACAGAGCTACAGGCTCGTTTCTCAATGCAATATTGCGTCGCCGTAGCCTTACTCTACGGCAATGTTACCTTAAGTGACTTTACTCCCGAAGCGGTTAAACGTGATGAAGTCCGTTCTCTTTTCAAACTTACTTCGGTGACACCGTATGATTCTGCCGACGAGCAAAAAAATACTGATCTGATGAAGCCGCATAGAATAATTATTACTATGAAAAGTGGGGAAGTATACGACGAATCGCGCGATCTTCCAAAAGGCACCATAAAGTATCCACTAAGCGAGCAGGATCGCCTTAATAAATTTGTCGATTGCGCTAAACATGCACTATCGGAATCTGAAATTCATACGATTAGAGAAATCTTGGCCAAACTCGATTCCGTAAAAAATATCGAAGAGCTGACTAAAAAAATTCGATTTGTTGCAGGCTGCGATACTGGAAGTCGATTCGCAAGTGAAAGTAAGTCATCCGAATCGCTCAGCTATGCGACTTAAGGCGGTCAGTTAACTTCAATTCAAATATTGAATCCATTGCAGC
This sequence comes from Advenella kashmirensis, assembly GCA_040393685.1. Taxonomy (GTDB): domain Bacteria; phylum Pseudomonadota; class Gammaproteobacteria; order Burkholderiales; family Burkholderiaceae_B; genus Advenella; species Advenella kashmirensis_C. The sequence continues at coordinate 8,870 of JBEBTQ010000061.1, forward strand.
GTAGAGACTTGTTGCATTAAATAAATTTGTACCAACTCTGCGCTGTGCTGTCGGTGGCTTTATTTGCCTAATGAAGCACAAAGTATTGTGCAAAGAAAAATAACTAGGAGACTCATCGTGAAAAAATTTATATCTCTTGTCGCTGCTCTCTTACTCACAACTAGCGGCATCGCAAACGCGGCGTATCCAGATCGTCCAATTCGTTTCATCGTTCCGTTTTCGCCTGGTGGCAATAGCGATACCTATGCTCGACTTTTGGCGGAAAAGATGGGGCATAAGCTTGGCCAGACTATAGTCGTTGAAAATAAGGCCGGCGCTGGCGGCGCAGTTGCTACAGACTTCGTATCTAAGAGTAAGCCAGACGGATATACCCTCCTCTGGGCAACGAGCGGTGGTATTGCGACTGCTCCCGCAGTATTGGGACCCGCCCTTCCTTACCGAGTGCCTGACGATTTCACGTTTATCGGAATGGTCTTGCAGGCTCCGCATGGACTGTTCATATCTGGAAAATCTCCGTTGACCCTCAAGGAAATCTTGGAACAGTCAAAAAACAAGGAATTCTCATACGGATCTACGGGCTTAGGTGGAGCTTCGCATGTCGGAATGGAACTATTAAAGAAAATTTCCGGGATCAATGCGCTACATGTTCCTTATCGAAGTGCAGGTCCAGCTATTACTGACATGCTTGGTGGCAGAATCGATATGTTATATACGTCTGCACCTGCATTCCGCCCACAGGTCGAAGATGGTGTATTAAAACTGCTGGCGATAACAGGTGAAAAAAGAAATCCAGCGATGCCAAATATTCCCACATTCAAGGAGCTGGGAATTGACGCGGAGTTAATTAATTGGTTTGGCGTTATCGGACCTGCGAAGCTACCCAAAGATATTGAAACTAAGCTCATCAATACCGTAAATGCGGTACTAAAGGACTCGGATTTTCGAAAGTCAATTGAGAATGATGGTGGTGTCGTTCCCGAATATTCTGGCGAGGCATTCAAAAAATTCGTGATGGAAGACATTGACCGATACAAAGACGTTCTTCCGGAGAAAGATATAGAGATGCTCCGAGCACGTAAGTAGTCGGCAACAAGATATGGCGGATTGCATTATGAAAGAGAATGCCTTGCGCGAGGCCCAAGGCGATGAGACGCGGGTGTAGAGGCTCAAACCGGGCACGAGAAAGTCGCCTCGAGCGTATCTGCGGTCCTATGCACTAGGAGTCGTATGCTTATCGCATATGATTCCGCTAGATGAGGTAAATGACTGACCCCTCTCAATATCCCCACGAACTCCCCAGTTCATCCGCCTGTTTCAGAACGAGCTCAATGGCAGCTTCTGCCTGATCTGGCGGATATTTGTATTTCCGCAGAATTCGCTTCACCATTAACCGCAGGCTGGCTCGAACGCTTTCGCGTTTAGACCAGTCGACGCTGATATTTTTTCTGAGATTCTCGGTCAATTCATGGGCGATTTTCTTGAGTGTTTCGTCAGTTAACTCGCGGACGGCCGATTCGTTGTTGATCAAGGCGTCGTAAAAACGCGTTTCATCTTCGGAGAGACCCAGCTGTTCACCACGGTTGGCGGCGTCCTTGAATTTCTTGGCCATCTCTATGAGTTCTTCCATGACCTGCGCTGTTTCGATACTCCGATTTTGATAGCGTTTGATAACCCCATTGAGCATTTCAGAGAATTTCTTTTGCTGAACGATGTTTTTTGCGAATCTGCTTTTTACTTCGCCTTCTAGTAATCGCTCCAGTAATTCAACGGCGAGGTTCTTCTCGGGTATTTTTTGGACTTGAGCAAGAAACGCATCGTCTAACAAACCGATATTGGGCTTATCCAAACCTACAGCGTCGAAAATATCGACCACATTCTCACTGACAATGGCCTGGCCGATTATTTGACGAATGGCAACTTCGCGCTGTTCGTCCGTCTGTTTTCTTTGGCTGACGTCCCGCTTCGTGAGTATAACTTTGACGGCTTGCAAAAAAGCCACTTCATCGCGTAGCGCCTTGGCTTCGTCCAGCGTGCAGCAGAGCGAGAAGGCTTTGCTCATAGCAAGTGCATTGTTTGCAAATCGAATCTTGGGCTGCATGTCCGGATTGGTCTCTGCAATGGCCGGACGAAGACCCAGAATATGATTCGCTGCGCCGGCCAGTACTCTGTGGCCCCCCGTCTTGAATGAGGAGTAATCAAATCCATGCAACATGGCACGCAGAACGTCCATTTTCTCTAGCAGGACAGCGAGTGCTTCGTGAGCGTCCACGGTAGGTTTGCCTCGTCCTCTGCTGGCTGTGTACTCGCTCATCGCGGCTTTTAGCTCATTGCCAATACCGATGTAATCGACAACCAATCCGCCTTGCTTATCTCTGAAAACCCGATTGACGCGTGCAATTGCTTGCATCAGGTTATGGCCTTTCATAGGCTTATCGATGTACATTGTATGCACGCATGGCGCATCGAACCCTGTTAGCCACATGTCGCGCACGATGACGAGCTTCAAAGGGTCACTAGGATCTTTGAAACGTCTTTCCAGGCGTTTCTTGACTTGCGCGTTGTAAATATGGGGGCGCAACAATGCTTTATCACTTGCGCTTCCCGTCATGATTATTTTAATGGCACCTTTTTCGGGATCGGGATCGTGCCATTCAGGGCGAAGTTTAATTATCTCGTCATACAGATGAACGCATATTTCACGGCTCATACCAACAATCATGGCTTTACCAACTTGAGCTTTGTTCCTCTCTTCGAAGTGGGAGACCAGATCGTTTGCAACACTGGCAATCCGCGGCTCAGCGCCAACGACTTTCTCGAGTGCAGCCCATCGCGATTTCAACTGTGATTGTGTATTTTCCTCTTCATCTTCCGTTAGTTCGTCAACTCGCTCATCCAAGCCCGTTAAGTCGGCCTCGTTCAATCGTAGCTTGGCAAGGCGGCTCTCGTAATATATCGCGACTGTGGCACCGTCTTCTTTTGCCTGCTGCATGTCATAGACATGAATATAATCGCCAAAAACCGCACGAGTATCTCTATCGGCACTACTAACCGGCGTGCCCGTGAATGCAACGAACGTCGCGTTCGGAAGCGCGTCACGCAGGTGTTGCGCATAACCAGGTTGGTATTTGAACTTCACATCTGTGTTATCTGGAGTTACATCCGCGGCTTCGTGGTTGTGCTGATCATCTACAGAAAAGGGCGATCTCATTTTGACAGTTTTAAGCTGCGCTTCAAAACCGTACTGCGTCCTGTGCGCTTCGTCGGCGATGACCACAATATTATGCCGTTCCGACAAAATTGGGAATGTATCCTCATCCTCGCCAGGCATGAATTTTTGAATCGTCGCAAAGACGATACCGC
>JBEBTQ010000062.1:0-11969 GCA_040393685.1 Advenella kashmirensis
GCAAGCATGTTCTGCGCAAGAATCTGGACATCAAAGAAATCCAGATAGAACATCAATCCAATGGCAGAGAGCAGCAGTGCAAAGGCAATGGGCACGCCAAATGCCATAAAACCAAGAAGCACGGAAAGAAAGATAGTGACAGTCATTTATGATTTTCCTGTGCTCGTTATTCCATATCTTCGACGTTATCGACCGCCGTTCTGAACCGATAGGCATAGGCCCGGTCGGCGGGTGTCATTAATGCAATTGCAATATCGCCGATTGCCAGCAGGAACATGGCCAGCGCACTGAACCACACCATGCCGCTGAATAGGGCCTGCGACCAGCCGGTAACGGGCAGGGTATTATTTAAGCCAAGCACGGTCTGATCCCAGCCTCCTTCGACCAGTAACCAGAGCACCCACATAATGATGAGCTGGCGGACAATATGAATGATCTTCTGCGCCATGACAGGTAGCCGGTCCAGCAGCAGATTCACGCCCAAATGCTGTTTCGTGCGGAACGCGATGATCGTGCCCAGAAAAATCAGCCAGACGAAAGACATGCGGGCCACCTCTTCAGAGACGGTAATCCCGGAATTGAAGCCATAGCGCAGCACAACGTTGCCGAACACCAGCAGCAGCATGACCAGTACGCACAATCCCAGCACGTAAGTCAGCACCCTTTCCACCGCGTGTGTCACGGTGACTGCAGACCGGAATAACGGACTTTGCAGTATGGTCATAAACCTCTCCTTTTTATTGCAAATGCCATAACGCTTTTGGCGACAGGCATTCTGACGGTTTGGCGCGCCTGTATGGTGCGCCCTTGCGTAAATCCATGACAGCGCGCTTCGTCAGTAAGTTGCGCGACCACCTGACAGATCAAAGACGGCGCCGGTACTGAAAGCACACTCTTCAGAGGCCAGCCAGCAGATCATGGATGCCGCTTCCTTCACTTCCAGAAACCGCTTCATGGGAATGCGCGACAGCATGTAATCAATATGTTCCTGCGACATCGAGTTGAAGATCTCCGTTCTCGCGGCAGCGGGCGTGATTGCATTGACCAGAATATTTTTCTCTGCCAGCTCCTTGCCAAGCGATTTGGTCAGGCCGATCAGGCCTGCCTTGGTGGCACTGTAGTGCGAGGCATTGGGATTGCCTTCCTTGCCCGCAATGGAAGCAATATTCACGATGCGTCCATAGCCGTTCTTAAGCATGGAAGGTACCAGCACGCGGCAGGTGTAATAAGGCGCCATCAGATTGGTCTGCACGACCTGCTGCCAGACGGCCGGATCCAGTTCCCAGGTCACGCCGTTGCCGCCGGTAATGCCGGCATTGTTCACCAGAATATCGACTTTGCCATGCTGCTGCAGTGTATCGGCAGCAGCTTTTTCCACGGAGGCCAGATCGGTCAGATCCAGGGCGTGCGTGGTGACTTTCCCGCGGCCTTCCAGTTCGCCGCGGGACTGTTCCAGTCGCTCCGCATCCATATCCCACAAAGCGACCGACGCGCCCAGCTCCAGCATGCGTTCAGCGGCGGCAAAGCCAATTCCCCGCGCGCCACCGGTAATGACAGCGACCCGATCCTGCAATCGATTCTGACTCATTCTTTATCCTTGTCTCTTGAATGTTGTTACGTTCTATCGTGTGGCAGGCATGGGCATGTCATATCTGCCCGCTGCGTCCTGCAGCAGCGGAGGGATGCTTGCATGCAGAGTCACGCCCTCTTTCATTTGTTGTTCGTACATCGCCAGACCACGGTCACCCGGCATGCGCACAGCGCCAGATCCTTCGCGCGGCGGATTGTTGCGACACGCATCGGCAATCCAGTCCATCTGACGGCGGAAATTGTCCTGACCGCCAAAGGCAGAGGGATCATAAAGACTGATGAACACGGTGGCGCCCCAGCCTTTGACCTGATCTGCCCGCCCGTGGCCCGCCAGCCCGCCTGTCAGCGCCTCGATCAACAGAGCCAGACCAAAACCCTTGTGGCCAACAGACAGGCCACCTAGTGGCAGTATCGTGCCTGGCGGATCCTGATTGAGCACCGCCGGATCTTTTGTGGGCTTGCCTTTGCTGTCAATCAGCCATTCTTCGTCGAACTGTTTGCCTTCTTTGGCCAGTCGCCCGCTCATCCCATTTGTGGTAATCGAGGCTGAAATATCCACCAGTACGGGTGACGCCGCCGGTATGCCAATTGCAATCGGGTTTGGTGTGAAGACTGCCTTGGTGCCGCCGAATGGCGCCACACTCTGGCCTGATGGATCCGAGCAACTGAGCACAATCATCATGTTCTCGCGTACTGCGCGCAGCAGATAGCTGGCCAGGCAGGCGATATGGTGACTCTGGCGTATTACGGCGGTAGCAGTGCCATACTCACGTGCACGCGGCAGCAGCATGTCGATTGCTTGATTCACCAGCCAGGGTCCCGGCAGCTTGTGACCATCGATCAGCAGCGCCGCGCCTTTATCTGAAAGGATGTCGATTTCGCCTTTTGTGGTCATGCCACCCTGTTCAATCTGTTGCAGATACGGGTTGAGCAAGGCCAGGCCATGCGTGGTATGACCCAGCAGGTCGCCATCGACCAGTACCTCGGCCACGTTCGCGGCAATGCCCTCGTCCATGCCCGCCTTCACCAGCAATGAGCCGGCAAACTCGCGAAGCGTTTGAGCGTCATAACGCGCTTCGTTTAAACCTGAAGCTTTCTGTGGATCGTTGGTACTGACTGTCTTACTCATGTTGTGATTCCTGGTTTATTCACGACGCTGTCCTCTTCTTCCAAGGACGGTGGCGGAGAGGGTGGCTTCGACTTACCCATCACCATTTTGATAAGTGGGATTGTCCAGATCAGAATAGCAACAACACCCAGAATGGCAGCAATGGGACGACTGAAGAACATGGTGAAATCGCCATCGGCCTTGATCATGGATGAAATAAAGTTCTCTTCCAGCATGCCGCCCAGCACCACGCCAAGCACAGCGGGCGCTATCGGAAATTCATTCTCTTCCATCACATAGGCCAGCAGCCCCATTACCATCATGATGATCACATCGAAGGGACTGTTGTTAATAGAGAACGTGCCCACAATACTGAAGAGCAGAATGATGGGCATGAGCATGGAACGCGGGACGCGCAAAACATTGCGTGCGATCTTCACCAGTGCATATCCCAGTGGCAGCATCAGAATATTGGCGATGATGAACACGAGAAAAATCGAATACATTTCAACTGCATTATTCGTAAAGATCATGGGCCCGGGCGTGAGATTCTTCATGTACAGCACGCCAACCACGATAGCGGTAATGGAATCGCCGGGGATACCAAACACCAGTGCCGGAATCCACGCGCCGGCCAGCGCCGAGTTATTGGATGCGCCCGCTTCCACAATGCCTTCCACATGGCCCGTACCGAATTTCTCAGGCTCTTTGGAAAATTTCTTGCTCATGCCGTAAGACATCCAGGCGGCAATATCGGCGCCGGCGCCCGGCAACGCGCCCACAATGGTGCCCAGGACGCTGCCGCGCAGAATAGAGGCCGGATATTTTTTGGTCAGCTTCCACATACCGGTGAAGATATTGCCAATCTGCGCCTTCACTTCGCCCAGTCTGTCCTGCGAATCCACGGCATAACGCAGCACTTCGGCGATGGCGAACATGCCGACCATCATGGGCAGTAGCGTGACGCCATTCATGAGGTCTTCATTGCCGAAAGTGAAACGTGGATAGGCAGCGGGATTGTTCATGCCCACGCATGCCAGCAGCAAGCCGATAAGCAGAGAGACAAACCCTTTGAGCTGACTGGCCGGCGTAATCACAATCGCGCATGACAGACCCAGCACCACCAGCCAGAAAAATTCATAGGAAGAGAAATTCAGGGCAAAGTCGGCCAGCATGGGCGCGCAGGTAATCAACACAATCGTGCCAAACAGCCCGCCCACAAACGAAAATACGATACTGGCGCCCAGTGCCTGGTCAGCCAGCCCCTTGCGGGTCATGTTATAGGCTTCGTCCGTGTAGGCCGCCGATGAAGGCGTTCCCGGAATCCGCAGCAGACAGCCGGGCACATCACCCGATGTAATTGCCATAGCAGTGGAGGTGACCATCATGGCGATCGCAGGTACCGGATCCATGAAAAAAGTGACCGGCACCAGCAAAGCCACGGCCATGGTTGCGCTCAGGCCCGGAATGGCGCCGACAAACAGCCCGAAAATGGCCGCAACCAGAATGACGCCAAGAACGAATGGGTCGGTGACCTGGGCAAGTGCAGCAGAAAAATTGCTCATGAACATAGGATCACCATGCGACGGATTCAAGCAGACCCCAGGGCAGCGGGACTTCCAGAATATTGTAGAAAGCGAAGTGAATAATCAGCAGACTGATGACGGTGAGCAGAATGCTCTTGAGTGGAGTAACGCCAAATACCAGAAAGGTGATTATCAGAATAATGCCAGATGAAATAAAAAAACCCAGATATTCCGCAGTCAGAAAATAGAAGATCAGCGCGGCCGGAATCATGCAGAATCGCAGGAAGGTCACACTGTTGAGCCCAGGCCAGGCAACCCAGATCTTTTTCCCCTGAGCGTGTCTGCCCTGTGCAATCAGACAGATCGCACAAATAAACAGGCCAATGGCAATCAGGCGTGGGAAAAGTCCCGAACCGAACTCCTGTCCAGGCGTGGGTGGAAACGACAGCGCCATCACAAAGATGATAATGGCGAAGATGCCGATGATGATGCCGGAAAGCGTATCACTGAGCTTCATGGGAATTTTCCAGAGTGTCGGCAGTGCAGTCCGGTACGTAAAGCGGCACCGGACTGACCACGCTTGTTATCCGTTTTGATAACCGTCAACCGGCCAGCTTATTTGGCCATGCCAATGGCTTTAAGCACTTCGCCAAAATCTGCCGTGGACTTGGCCATGTATTCGCCATAATCCTTGCTGTTGGCATAGGCAACACCAAAGCCGCGCTTGGCCATGAAGTCCCGGAACTCTTTGCTCTCATTGACGTTCTTCAGTGCCGTTTCCAGTTTTTTGGTCACATCATCCGGCAGCCCTTTGGGGCCGGCGATGCCGCGCCAGACGCCCACAGTCCAGTCATTGCCTGTGGTTTCCTTGAGCGTGGGCACGTCCGGATACATGGGCGAGCGTTCCTTGGACATGATGGCCAGTGGCTTGGCCTTACCGGCATCAATCATGGACCGCGCTTCGGGCAGCGAGGTGGGGACGATGGCAATACCACCGGCAACCAGCTCAAGCATGGCCGGGGCTGAGCCGTTGGAAGGAACGAAGGGAACGGCAGTGGCAGGCAGGCCCGCACTGTTCAACAGACCGGCGATGGCAATATGCCAGATGCCGCCCTGGCCCGTGCCCGATGCCTTGAGTTTTCCCGGGTTGGCCTTGATGGCTTCCATCAGGGATTTCATATCCTTGTATTCGGACGTTGCACTGACGGTGACGCCGGCGGGATCTTCATTCATCAGCGCCAGCGGCGTGTAATCAGAGGGGCTGATCGTGGTCAGACCCAAATGCTTCATGGTCGCGATTTCCACTGTCAGCATGCCAAGTGTGTAGCCATCAGGCTTGGCTTTGGCAATGGCCATATGACCCACAACACCATTGCCACCGGTACGGTTGACAACGTTCACGGGATTATCCAGTTCTTTTTCCAGAAGTGTGGCAATCATGCGCGCGGTGGCGTCAGTACCACCACCGGCACCCCATGGAACGATCATGGTGATCGGACGCTCGGGATACGCAGCATGAGCCATTCCTGCTCCAACTGCAAGCGTTACACCCAGCAAACCTTTAAGCAAATTGCGTTTATTCATGTCTGTCTCCGATAACAGGCAACGCCGGCCATGCCGGGCTCCTGAACTTTGATGTTCGCGCACACCCCATGATGTGGCGATCTGTTTTGCTTTTGTCATGCAACCACACTGGGCTGCCTGCCTGCGGTCATCATCGATGTCATTACTATCGCTGAATGCCTGAGCGGACAGCAGGTCTGAAAACCGGGTCTTCAGACCGTTGGCGGAGCGCTCCTTGACACTCCGCCTGCACAGGATTTACGCCTGTACAACCTTCTGGGTTTGCTCACCCAATCCTTCAATGCCAAGTCGCATGGTCTGGCCGGCTTTCAGATAGACCGGCTCAGGTTTGACCCCCATGCCCACACCCGGTGGCGTACCGGTAGAGATAACATCTCCGGGTTGCAGGCTCATGAAATTGCTCAGATAGGAAATAATGGTAGCCACATCAAAAATCATTTTGCCGGTGGTGCCATCCTGATAGCGTTTGCCGTCCACTTCCAACCACAGGTTCAGCGCCTGTGGATCGGGAACCTCGTCGGCAGTGACCAGCCAGGGGCCGATGGGGCCGAAGGTATCGCAGCCCTTGCCCTTGTCCCAGGTGCCGCCACGCTCAATTTGATATTCGCGTTCGGATACGTCGTTCACCACGCAATAACCGGCAACGTAGGACAGCGCGTCTTCCTTGCTGATGTATCTGGCTTCCTTGCCAATGACGACGCCCAGTTCCACTTCCCAGTCAGTTTTTTTGGAACCGCGGGGAATGGCCACGTCATCATTGGGACCGACAACAGCACTGGTCCATTTATTGAAAACCACCGGCTCGCTGGGCTCTGGCAGACCGGATTCGGCAGCATGATCTGAATAGTTCAGACCTATACAAATGAATTTTCCGATATTGCCAACGCAGGCACCGATACGGGGATTGCCTTCAACCAGCGGCAGTGTGGAGATGTCCAGATCACGCAGGCGCGCCAGTCCTTCCGGTGTGATGGTGCTGCCGTCGATATCACTGATGACTCCGGACAGATCACGAATACGGCCATCGCTGTCAACGACGCCGGGCTTTTCCTGCTTGTTATCCCCATAACGAATGAGTTTCATACTGGCTCCTGTTGGTTTGAGCGTTCCGACGTAGAGGTGCCGGCCTGCTGGTAGTTGTTATAGTGCTGCTGCACATGATCCAGATGCAGATACATGGCTTCGGCTGCCTTGGCAGGATTGCGTTCTGCCAGCGCCTGTACAATTTTTTCATGGTCGTCGAAGGTAGACTGCAGAATCGACGGTATAACAGTTGTGATAGTCCGGCTCTTGCGGCTGAGCAGGCTGATGCTTTGCGCCACACGTTGCAGATAAACGTTTCCACAGGCATTGATGATGGTCTGATGCAGTTCGATATCCAGTCGGCGGATACCTTCATGATCATTGTTTGTCAACGCTGCACGCGCCTCATCCACATTGATACGCAGTCTGGAAATCTCTTCTTCTGTCAGCCGTTCACAGGCCAGGCGCGTGATGCCACCCTCGATGATTTTGCGGGCATCGAACAGTTCGTTGATCTGGTCAAAATGCAGATCAATCAGCAGGCTTAGCGGCTCGATCAGGTCTTCTACATTCAGTGAACTGATGAAATTGCCCTCGCCCTGCTGAATCTTGACCAGCCCCAGCAAAGACAGCCCGCGTATGGCCTCGCGCACGGCGGGTCGCCCGACATCAAACAATACCGCCAGTTCCCGCTCTGGCGGTAACTGTTGACCAGCAACCAGTTGCCCCTTGCGGATCATGTCGATCAATCGCTGAGCAACCAGTTCCGATACCGAACGGGATTTAATGGCTTCGAACTTCACTTGTCTCGCTTTCGTTTTTCTATTATGGTGATACAAACCGGTGAGCAGACGACCGATCACCTTGAGTTTTCAATGGTAAGACCACTGAATGAAAGCAGCAACTATCGAAAACCCTAGGCGCTGTTTTCCAGTTCAGCCAGGCGGGCACGGTCGGGGTAGCCCTCGGTGTCACCCGCAACCTGTACCGCGCAGGCACCAATGATGGTGGCGCGCTGCAGACTGGCTCGCCAGTCCAGCCCTTCCAGACGGGCGCTGATGATGCCGGCGGCAAAGCCATCGCCGGCGCCAACGGTATCCACCACGGTTTCTACTGGATATCCTGCAACGGAAAAGGCTTCGTCCTTCGTTTGCACATAGGCGCCTTTCGGGCCGAGCTTGACGATCACCGCCTGTGCACCCAGATTGCGATAGAAGGCGGCAATGTCCACTTCATTATCTGCGCCGGTGAGCAGGCATCCTTCTTCCATACCGGGCAGCACCCAGTCGGCCAGGCTTGCCAGCTCATTCAGACGGGTGCGCATGGTCTCGGTGGAACCCCACAAGGCCGGACGCAGATTCGGATCGAAAGACACCATGCCGCCATTGCGCCGCATCTGTTTCATGGCGGCCACAGTCAGCGCCAGTGTACCTGCATTCAGCGCCGGGAAAATGCCGGTCACATGCAGGTGCCGGGCGCCAGACAGCCAGTCTTCATCGATATCATCTGCTGTCATCGCGCTGGCCGCAGATCCCGAGCGATAGTATTCGATAGGCGGATCGCCCTCAGCTGTTTTGCCCTTGAGCATGAATCCCGTGCGCTGACGGGCGATCAACTGAACGCGGCTGCAGTCTATTCCTTCGTCCTGCATGACATTTTTCAGATAGCGGCCCATGGTATCGTCGCCAAGGCGGCTGGCCCATCCCACTTTGGCGCCCAGCCGGGCCAGCGCAATGCCCACATTGGTTTCCGCACCGGCTGTCATTTTATGGAATACGCTGACCGACTCCAGCGGCCCCTCTTCCGCTGCGACCAGCAGCACCATCATTTCGCCAAACAGCGCCACATCAAATGTCGCCATCATCCTAATCTCCTTTTTTCATCGTTGCGACTCGGTGGTTCGCTTCCCAACATTGTGTTTACTGTTCTCTTCCTGTGGCTTTCCATGCCTGTATAAAGCGACTGGCGCGCTCCCGCGTAACGTCTGGTGTCTGCCCTGCGCGATACAGATCGGAACCGAGGCCGGCCCCCGTGCAGCCGGCTCTCAGATAATCGGCCAGATTATCAGGATTGATACCGCCCACCGCATATAGCGGAACATCCGGTGGCAGAACGGCCTTGAGTGCTTTCACATAATCCGGCCCGAAAACACTGGCGGGAAACAGTTTGAGAGACTGCGCGCCTGCTTCTAACGCAGCAAAGGCCTCGCTGGCTGTGGCAAAGCCCGCGCAGATGTCGAACCCATAGGTTTCCGCCGCCGCAGTGAGCAGCGCCGGATTAGTATTGGGTGTCACCATCAGTCTGCCGCCGGTGGCAGCCAGCTGTGCCAGATGGGTCGTCGTAAGCACGGTTCCCGCCCCGGTAGTGAGCGAGTCGCCGAAGGCATCGTTCACCTGCTTTACGCTGCGCTGCCAGTCTGGAGAGTTGGTGGGAATTTCGACGGCATCAAAGCCTTCTTCATGCAGAGCACGAACGTGATCCAGTACTTCATCGGGAGTGGCACCGCGCAGAATAGCGATCAGCGGCAGCTCAGGTTTCCATTGATTCATGTATTTTCCTTATTCCATCAAGCGTGGCGCGGTCTGCGTCACAGATGACAAATGTCATGTCTGCCAGGCGCAGGGCCTGCGAGTAGCGATCCGCCAGCATGCCACTGCCTACCAAGGTAAGCGACATCGCCTGAGTGATGGCAAACTGTTTACGCATGTCCCGTAGCTCTGAACCGATGAGCAGTCCGGACAGATAATCGCTGACCTGTTCAGCAGGCGTATGTTTGAGAATATAGCGTGCTCGCACCGTGAAAAGTTCAGTCATGGTGTCGCTTGCCGCCAGACCTGCTCTTACCCCGTCTTCAAAAGCTTTGGGGTGAGCGGCAGCATCAGGAATCCCGCGCCCCAGCAGGGAGTGATGACGCAGTACGTCGAACAATTCGCCTGTCATCACAGTTGTGAAGCGCAGAATGATGCCGTTTTCCACCTGCGCCCATTTGCTATGGGTGCCAGGCAGAACAAACAGTCCTGATGGGTTGTCAGCGAGGGCGCCCAGCAACTGGGTTTCTTCGCCACGCATGACATCGGCGCCTTGCGGACCGGGAACGCAGATCCCGGGAATGATGCCTGCCTGCGCAGACCACCCTGGGTCCACAGATGTCATACGGGTTCCCAGCTCATCAAGTGCAACGGGGCAGTGCAGATAGGCGGCCTCTTTCCACCCGACATTGCTGCCGGCCATTCCGGCGATATAAATGCGCGAGATGTCGGCAGGCGACAGTGCCATCTGCCGCATCAGACCTTGCAGGACCTCTGGAAAAGACTTGTCCTGCATGCGTGTGATGCCAAAAGGCGAAGAGGCCTGCCTGACTGCACGGCCTTCTTCGACCAGCCAGAGCCGCAGATTGGTAGACCCCCAGTCGGCGGCCAGATATTGCGAACCCATTTGCAGCCTTGCTCCTCTTCTGAATTTGATTCTTTACTTGATTCTGCATGGATCTGTTGTCGATCCTGTTTTGCTTACACTATTTCGCGCTCCGCGTTCTACGCGCCCTGTATTGCGCATCGCGTCGCAAATTCCCCGTATCGGTTTCTGCTTCCGCCTGCACGCTCGCGTTTTGCGACTTTATCACGTATCCGATATGAAATTTTGGCGCACGCCGCTTTCTGCATGCAGATCACAGGTGAAATTCGACTGAATTATCGCGGTTGCGGATACGCCTGGCAATATCGAACACATGTAGCGCGTAGCCAGGCACAGCCCATGCACACTGTTCCTAGCCTGGCATACCGTCTGTAATCACGCTTCCCAGCTGACGATTTTCCCCGGGTTGAAAATATTCATGGGATCATAAGCGTGTTTGATATTGCGCATGAGCTGCAATGCCACTTCGCCGTGTTCTGCTTTGAGGAAACCCATTTTGTGGATACCCACGCCATGCTCACCCGTGCAGGTGCCATCCATCTCTATCGCCCGCAATACCAGGCGACTGTTGATGGCCTCTGCCTGTTCCCATTCTTTCGGATCATTCGCATCAATCATCATCACCACATGAAAGTTGCCATCGCCCACGTGACCGACGATGGACCAGGGGAAGGACAGACTCTCAAGGTCGGCGGCGGTTTCAGATACACAATCGGCCAGTCTTGAAATAGGCACACAAACATCTGTGGTAATGCCGCGCCCGCCGGGTCTTTGCTGCAGACATGCAAAATAGTAATTGTGACGCGCGGTCCATAACACGGTTCGCTCTTCGGGCTTTTCGGCCCATTGAAAGGCCGTGCCGCCCTGCTCTGCCGTGAGTTCCTGCACCACCGCCGTCTGCTCGGCGATACTGGCAGGCGAACCGTGAAACTCGAACAGCAATAGCGGCTGTTCTGCCAGCGATGTTTTGCTGTAGGCGTTGACTGCACGAACGGCGCGTTCGTCCATAAACTCGACACGCGCCACCGGCACGCCGCTTTGCATGATATCGATCACGGCCTGAACCGCATTGCGCAGCGTAGGAAAGGAACAGACCGCGGCAGTGACGGCTTCCGGTAGAGGATAGACGCGCAATGTGATTTCCACAATCACACCCAGTGTGCCTTCGCTGCCGACATACAGGTGCGTCAGATCATAGCCCGCCGAAGATTTGCGCGCGCGACTGCTGGTGCGAATCACATCACCGCTGGCCGTAACCACTTTCAGCGACAGCACATTGTCGCGCATGGTGCCATAGCGCACGGCATTGGTTCCGGATGCGCGCGTCGCGGTCATTCCACCAATGGAGGCATGCGCCCCGGGATCAATGGGAAAAAACAGACCGGTATGGCGGATTTCATCATTCAGTTGTGTCCGTATCACGCCAGGCTGCACGGTAACCGTGAAGTCTTCTGCCTGTATGGCGAGCACGCGGTTCATATCCCGAAAATCAAGTGTGATACCGCCTTCGACAGGCAACACGTGACCTTCAATGGAAGAACCTATGCCAAATGGAATAAGCGGCACATTGTGTTCCGTGCAGAGCCTTACAGCGGCAACCACATCGTCTGTGTCTTTGGGGAAAAGAACACCGTCAGGAAGAACCGGCGGGTATGCCGATTCATCACGTGCGTGATGATCACGAATGGCATCTGTCGTACTGAAGCGTTCACCAAAACGCTCAA
>JBEBTQ010000063.1:0-11956 GCA_040393685.1 Advenella kashmirensis
GCGCTCCGTTTAATCGAAACGGATTTTTCCGGGAATACGGGCCAGCGCTTCGTCGGCCCGATGTTTCAGGGTTTCCAGGGTGGCAGTCAGCCAGCCCACGGCGAACCACGCGCCAGGATGATCGTCAGTCTGTCCGCTGAAAAACGTCAGGGCGGTCGAAATGTCATTCAGATGACCGAATACCTCCTGCGCCGCTGCGAGTTTCTTCACATATGGTCCCAGGTTGCAGTTGGGACGCAGCCCTTCATAGACATTGAGTGCGTAGCGCATCCGCTTAATACGCTTGCGCAGATCATGATAGGACTCAATATCGGATTTGTCTTCCTTCTTCCAGTGCCCGACAATCTGGCGATTCCATTTGTTGAGGCGTCGTTCCAGTACTTTGCGAAGCATGGGACGTGGCTCCGGAGAGGGCGTCAGTGGAATGATAATGGGTTCAATCGGTTCAATCGAAGATGATGCCTCTGTCGCCGGCGGCGTTGTATCGGTCGAAGCCCCTGCCTGCCCGTCCGCAACTGATTCAATCCCAATAATCTCAATGTTCGAAGAATCGCCGGTTTCAGCCGCTGCCGGCAGTGCGCCGTCGGCCTGATACTCGGCACGTTCGATAATCTGCGAATGCTGCGATTCGTTCTGCGACGTCGCAACGGGGTCCGTCGCTGGCGCCGTCACTGTCCATTCCAGCAGTCTCACCAGCCAGAGCTGGAAGGCAGGGTCTTTGGCAATGTCATGCGGTGTTGCCCCGGCTTCGTGAGAATCAAACTGCATTTGGGGCATGCCCGCCTCGTTAAGCACAGGTACGATTGTGGCAAGCATGACGTCCAGATCCCGGGTGGCGCCAAATCGGGCAAGATGCACCCGTAGTTCGTTGCGCAGGGGTTCGTCGGGCAGCCAGGCCAGGCCGGCAAACAGACGCCAGTTGCTGGTCAGGCGTCGCATGCCGATACGCAGTTGATGCACATGTTCAGGGCGGCCCACTTCAATCACGCCCAGGGTGTCTGCTTCAGCCAGCGAACCGGCGTTGGCGCAAATCTGTTCCAGACATTCAGTGGTCACGGAAATCAGTGCCTGAGTGGCCGTATTCTGTCGGTCGATCTCATAAACCCGCGCCTTGCGCGGTGCCCAGAAGCGCTGAACTTCGTTGTGACGGATTGCATCCTGTGACGCCGTCTTGCCCGCATTACGGATATTGGCAGCCGATTGCGCCAGGGCGTCTCCCCGATGCGATTTGCTGCGCAAATCCAGCACAAGTTTGAATTGTGTCAGCCACTTTTTGCCGATATCGAAAATGGCTTCAGGTGAACCTGAGACCAGTTCAAACTCCACTTCAGAAACCGGCAGTTCCAGCTCGCCGGAGCGAATCACACCGGTGTCAAAGGCAATTTCAACGGTTCCCTTGCGGGTGCGCTGGCGACGATACTGGCGGGTGATATCAGTTTCATAACGCAGTACCAGTGGTTTGGAAAGCTTGAGCAGCGCGGCCTCGGCAGGTGTGCCGGCATACAGGCTCAGGTCCAGAACAGGACTGGGGCGATTGTGATTCAGTTCCAGCTTGGTCACGGCATTATTGCCGGGCATTTTCAGAGTCTGTACCCAGTTCTGGCCTTCCTGGCGCAGGCGGATGGCGATTTTGGATTTGGCCAGTTCCCGGTCCGGTGTATCAAAATACATGGCCCGCAGCGAAATGGTTTCGCATTTCGCCTTTCTCAGCGTCTTTTCTATTGAGGCAGCCGCAGACGCAGGCACGTGCAGTTTGAGTTCCTGTTCAGACATATTTTTATTTGCTTTATGTGAGTTGCTTTTTGGGGGTAAATCGGGCGTTACAGGCCGTATAGTAACACCCCCCTGACATGCACTTGATGACATGTCATATTCCGGTCACAGTCAGGCCTGCAGCCACTGTGCCAGTGTCTGTTCCTCATCTGCACTGAATTTCAGGCCCAGGCGGGTGCGTCGCCACAGAATATCCTGCGTAGTTTTTGCCCATTCGCGGGAAACCAGCCAATTCACTTCTGCCTCATACAGGCCGTGACCAAAGTGCTGACCCAGATCGGCAGTGGATTGCGCGCTGCCGATAATTTCGGTTGTCATAGAGCCATAGGCTGCAACAAGCCGCGTGACGATAGCTGCATCCAGCCAGGGATAGCGGGACTGCAGCTGCCGCGTATACGCTCCAGGGTCAGCAGGGGAAAGGTCTGCGCCGGGTAGCGGCGCCGTTGATGTCCAGGCCGGACCCTGTTTCAGAAATGGCTCCAGTTTTTCCAGCGCGTGTTCGGCCAGTTTCCGGTAGGTGGTAATTTTTCCGCCAAAAATGGAAAGCATGGCGGGCTCGCCGTTTTTGCCACCCGTGACATCGAAAACATAATCGCGCGTGACTGCAGAGGCATTACCCTCGGCATCGTCGTACAGGGGGCGAACGCCCGACCAGCTGGAGACAATATCTTCTTTTTGCACAGGCTGACGCAGATAACGGTTGACCACCGAAAGCAGATACTTTGTTTCGTCGTCGGAAATGGCTGCATCGTGCGCATCACCTTTGAAGTCCACATCGGTCGTTCCAATCATGGAATAGTCGTCACGATGGGGCGTAATAAAGACAATTCGCTTGTCGTCGTTCTGCAGAATATAGGCGTGATCGCCCTGGTAGAGCTTACGGGTCACCAGATGGCTGCCCTTGATCAGGCGCAAGCGGTTTCGCGCCTTGGCGTTCGGGTCTCGCACGGAACGCAGCACGTTTTCCACCCAGGGGCCTGCCGCGTTGATCAACACCCGTGCACTCACCTGGAATTCCTGTCCGTCTTCACCGCGCAGGGTAACCAGCCAGCGACCGTCCTGCACCCTGGCACCTGTGCACTCGGTACGGGTCAGAATCTGTGCCCCGCGAGCCTGTGCATCCATGGCATTAAGCACAACCAGCCGGGAATCGTCTACCTGGCAATCAGAATAGATGAAACCCTGTTTGATCCGATCATTCATGGGATGCGCGAAGGCCGAGCCATCATCCAGACGGATATGGTGAGAGCCAGGGAGCCGGTCAGAGCGTTTTGCCAGGTGATCGTACAGAAACAGCCCGGTGCGGATCATCCAGACGGGACGCAGCGTGTGGTCGTGCGGCAACACAAAGCGCAAGGGCCGTACGATATGGGGGGCGATATTCAGGAGCACCTCGCGTTCGGCCAGAGCCTCGCGCACCAGGCGAAATTCGTACTGTTCCAGATAGCGCAGGCCGCCGTGGATTAGCTTGCTGCTGGCCGAAGAGGTTGCGCAGGCCAGATCATCTTTCTCGCAAAGCAGCACAGACAGGCCACGGCCGGCCGCATCCCGTGCAATACCTGCACCATTGATGCCGCCGCCGACAACCAACAGGTCTGTCTGACGAACAGAATGATCGTTTTGCTGGGTCGTTCCCGCGCTCATGTGAACTGCTCCGAAGAAAGGTAAGGCTGCCGGCATTCAGGGCGGCCCTGAAAAGTCAGTATTTTACCTGAATGTGACCGCGGACTGTCTTTCGGAATGGGGAAGGGGCCGGGCCTGAACCTGTATCAGGACTGGGCGGCCAGCGCCGACTCTTTGAGCTCAGCCAGCAGGGCATACAGCTTCTTCTGATTGCCCTTGCCTATGCCTTGAAACATGTCCTGCACCCAGGTCTCGTGCGCGGCGGCCATTTTGTCAAATTGTCGTTTGCCTTTGGCGCTCAGACGCAGGAAGATACTGCGACGATCCTCAGCGCTGACGCGGCGCAGAATCAGGCCTTCTTTTTCCAATTGATTCGCGATGGCGGTGACGTTGCCATTACTGACCATCAGGCGCGCTGACAGGTCTCCCATGCGCATGCCCTCCGGCTCCCTGGCCAACTGGGCCATCAGATCAAAACGCGGCAGCGTGCAGTCAAACTCGACGCGCAGGCAGTGCCGGACCTGGTTCTCTATCAGATTGGTGCAGGTGAGTAGGCGCAACCACAGACGAAGTTCAGAATGATCAATGGTGGCGGCACGGGTTTCCAGATCGTGTTGCATAACAGCTCCTGCAGAAAAACAAAAAGGGCGGAGATTGGAATGGGCGGATTGTATACGCAGTCCGGCTTTCATACCACTTAAAGTCATCAGCGAACGTGCATTATTTCCTTGAATGCCGCCACACTGCACGCCCCGTGGCGGCCGACTAGCTTAATCAGACACACACTGGCCGGATCGGGATAAAAAGAAAGGTGCACAGAAAAAAAGTTTGTGATGCATTATAAATTAGTTTAAACTTAAAATAAATCACCGTTGAAAAAGAGACAATCTGCCATGAATATCGTATGTATCGGTGGAGGCCCTGCAGGACTATATGCCGGGCTCCTGTTGAAAAAACGGAATCCTCAGGACAGGGTCGTTGTGATCGAACGCAACCGACCTTTTGATACCTTTGGCTGGGGTGTTGTGTTCTCGGATGCCACGCTGGAGAATCTGAAGCGGGCAGACCTGCCGACGGCTGAACAGATCATTCATGAATTCAATCACTGGGATGATATCGATATTCATATTGGCAGCACCACGATACGCAGTGGAGGCCATGGCTTCATTGGCATTGGTCGCAAGAAAATGCTCAATATTCTGCAGCAGCGCTGTCTGGATCTGGGTGTTGAACTGGTTTTCGAAACCGTTGCAGAAGATGATCAGGCCATTGCCCAACAGTACGATGCCGATCTGCTGATTGCTTCTGATGGCATCAACAGTCGAATTCGTACGCGCTACGCGGACACCTTCAAGCCGGATATCGATACCCGTCAGTGCCGATTTGTATGGCTGGGTACGGAAAAAACCTTTGATGCGTTCACCTTCGCCTTCGTCAATACAGAGCATGGCTGGTTCCAGGCCCATGCCTACCAGTATGAGAAAGGCATGTCCACTTTCATTGTGGAGACGCGTGACGAAACCTGGCGTGCGGCGGGCATCGACAAGATGTCACAGGAAGACGGTATTGCTTATTGCGAGAAACTTTTCGCGCCCTGGCTGGATGGCAATCGACTGCTATCGAATGCCAAACATCTGCGCGGCTCGGCCATCTGGATTCAGTTTCCGCGCGTGATCTGCGAACGATGGGTGCATCAGCAGACTTTGCCCAATGGCAAGACGATACCCGTTGTCCTGATGGGTGATGCGGCCCATACGGCACACTTTTCAATTGGCTCCGGCACCAAGCTTGCGCTGGAAGATGCCATCGAACTGGATGTGCGCCTGCGCAACAATAAAGACGTCTTGTCAGCGCTGGTCGAGTACGAAGACCTGCGTAGTCTGGAGGTACTGAAAATCCAGAATGCGGCGCGCAACTCCACCGAATGGTTCGAAAATGTCAAACGTTATGTGGGGCTGGCGCCTGAGCAGTTTGCCTATTCGCTGCTGACCCGCTCGCAACGTATTTCACATGAAAACCTGCGTCTGCGTGATCCGCAATGGATGAATCATTTTGAAAGCTGGTTCTCGGGCGCGGGTAACGATCAGCAGCGTGGTGTGCCGCCCATGTGGACGCCGTTCTCTTTGCGTTCGGTCACACTCAAGAATCGCGTTGTGGTTTCGCCCATGGCCATGTATTCCTGCACCGATGGCATTCCGGGCAGCTTCCATCTTCAGCATCTGATGGCGCGTGCGCTGGGTGGCGCGGGGCTGGTTATGGTGGAAATGACATGTGTTTCTCCAGAAGCGCGCATCACGCCATATTGCCCGGGTCTGTGGAATGACGCGCAGACACAGGCGTGGAAAGACATTGTGACGGCAGTGCATACGCAATCAGATGCGAAGATCGGGATACAGCTGGGTCATGCCGGTCGCAAGGGTTCAACCAAAGCGGCCTGGGACGGCATCGATATGCCGCTAGCCGAAGGTAACTGGCCGCTGGTGTCCGCATCGCCCTTGCCGTATCTTCCCGAGATATCCCAGGTGCCCACGGCACTGGATCAGAAGGGCATGCAGGAGATCACGCAGCAGTTTGTGGAGTCAACCCGCCGCGCTGCGGACGCTGGTTTCGATATTCTGGAACTGCATTGCGCTCACGGATATCTGCTTTCCTGCTTTATTTCCCCACTGACCAATCAGCGTGAAGATGACTATGGCGGTTCGCTGGAAAACCGACTGCGTTTTCCGCTGGAGGTCTTTGCGGCCATGCGCGCCGTCTGGCCGGAAGATAAGCCACTGAATGTGCGTATCTCTGCCAGTGACTGGGTGGAAGGTGGCATCACTGCCGAAGACGCCGCCCTTATCGCGCGCGCTTTCAAGGAGGCGGGCGCCGATCTGATAGATTGTTCGTCCGGTCAGGTCAGCCCGGATCAGAAGCCGGTATACGGACGTATGTACCAGACTCCGTTTGCTGATGAAATCCGCAATCAGGAAGGCATTGCCACCATGGCAGTGGGCGCGATTACCGAAGCTGATCAGGTCAACAGCATTATTGCTTCGGGACGCGCTGATCTGTGTGCCATCGGGCGCCCCCATCTGGCCAACCCCGCCTGGACGCTGAGCGAGACCGCAAAAATCGGCTACACGCATGTCTCATGGCCCAAACAGTACAGTGCGGGCAAACGGCAGATCGAGACGCTTTTTGAGCGTGCACAACTGATGCAGAACGGATAAATCATGGCTAATCAATCACGTACCGAACTGAAAGACCGGCATATGCTGATCACCGGCGGCAGCCAGGGGATCGGACTGGAAGTGGCACGGCTGGCACTGGATGCCGGTGCCCGCGTCACGCTGCTGGCACGCAATACCCAGCGCCTGCAGGAAGCCGCTGAAACGTTTTCCGCTCATGCTGGTCGTGTGTTCACGGTGCAGGCGGATATTACAGATGACATTGCAATCCGGCGCGCCTTTGACGAGGCACGCGAGAAGGCAGGGTCTGTCGATATCCTGGTCAATAATGCGGGTCAGGCCGCAAGCCAGCGTTTTGATCGTATGGATACCGAATTCTGGAATCACATGCTGCAGGTCAATCTGACCGGCACCTATCAGTGTATTTCTGCGGCACTGCCCGATATGCTGGCTCGCAAATGGGGGCGCATCGTGAACGTGGCCAGTGTTGCCGGTCTCAAGGGCTATGGATATGTGAGCGCCTATTGTGCGGCCAAGCACGGTGTAGTCGGCTTGACACGTGCGCTGGCACTGGAGCTGGCCGGAAAAAATATTACCGTCAATGCCGTCTGCCCGGGCTATACCGAAACGCCCTTGCTGGATGGGGCGCTGGCAAACATGGTCACCAAGACAGGAATGACAACGGAACAGGCCAAAGCCGCGCTGGTCAGCAACAACCCTCAGGGGCGCCTCGTCCAGCCGGAGGAAGTCGCGCACGCCGTATTGTGGCTATGTCTGCCCCAATCCGGCAGTATCAACGGCCAGGCGGTCCCCGTGGATGGCGGCGAAAAAATGGCCGGGTGAATGCACCGGCAAAAGAACAGGAGAATACAGAATGACGATCACGGATGAAATCCCTCCCATGCAGGATCAGCAACAGCCTATGGCAGGCTATCAGGCCAGACATTTCAGCTGGCAGGTCAGTGACGATCACAAGGTGGCCACCATCACGCTGAACCGGCCGGAAAGAAAAAATCCCCTGACGTTTGATTCCTATGCCGAACTGCGCGATCTGTTTCGCGCATTGGCCTATGCCAGTGATATCAAGACTGTGATTATTACAGGGGCGGGCGGCAATTTCTGCTCGGGTGGCGATGTTCATGAAATCATTGGACCACTCACAAAAATGACCATGCCACAATTGCTTGCCTTTACGCAAATGACCGGCGATCTGGTCAAGGCCATTCGTGCCTGCCCGCAACCGGTTATTGCCGCGGTCAGCGGTGTGTGTGCGGGAGCCGGCGCGATTCTGGCCATGGCCTCGGATTTGCGGCTGGGCACAGCAGACAGCAAAACTGCGTTTCTGTTTACCCGCGTCGGACTGGCGGGTGCCGACATGGGCGCCTGCGCCATTCTGCCCCGCATTATCGGTCAGGGTCGGGCCAGCGAACTGCTGTATACGGGTCGCTCCATGTCGGGTCAGGAAGGGCTGGACTGGGGTTTCTATAACCAGCTGCATGAGCCCGATGCCGTACTGGACGCCGCACAGAAAATGGCAGCGCAGATTGCTGCAGGCCCCACGTATGCTCATGGCATGACCAAACACTGCCTGCATCACGAATGGAATATGAGTGTCGATGATGCCATTGACGCAGAGGCCCATGCCCAGGCCATCTGCATGCAGACTCGCGATTTTCATCGCGCGTATCATGCATTCGTCGCCAAACAGAAACCGGTGTTCGAAGGAGACTAAGTGATGGTCGATCACGAATTTCTGGACTGGCCTTTTTTTGAAGAGAGACACCGTCGCGCTGCACTCGAACTGGAGCAGTGGGCGCAGACCCATTTGCGTGATCTGCCCCATGCAAACACCGACGACACCTGCCGCGAGCTGGTACGCCGCATGGGGGAGGGCGGTTGGTTGCGCTACGCCGTTCCCGCCGGGCCCGATGGCAGTTGGGGTGGCATCGAAGAACACATCGACTCACGCATGCTCTGCCTGATTCGCGAGACTTTTGCGCGATATCACCCACTGGCCGATTTTGCCTTTGCTATGCAGGGACTGGGCAGCGGGGCCATCGCCTTGGGTGGATCCGAAGAACAGAAAAAATCCTATTTGCCTCGCGTGGCGCGTGGTGAGCTGATCGCCGCCTTTGCCCTGTCCGAGCCCGAAGCCGGTTCGGATGTGGCGGCCATGTCCTGCAAGGCGACGACGCAGAAGAACGGCTACACGCTGGATGGCGTCAAGACCTGGATTTCCAATGGCGGTATAGCCGACTTTTACTGTGTGTTTGCCCGTACCGAATTTCTTCCCGGTGCACGCGGCATCAGCGCATTCATCGTCGATAGCGATAATGCCGGTCTGGATACCTCTGAAAGAATTGAAGTTATGGCACCGCATCCGCTGGCGGTCCTGCGCTTCAAAGACTGTCAGCTTTCCGGTGAGGCTTTGCTGGGCAGCAAGGGCGAAGGATTCAAACTGGCCATGCAGGTGCTGGACATATTCCGATCGTCGGTCGCAGCCGCCGCCAATGGCTTTGCCTGCCGCGCACTGGATGAAGCGCTGTCACGCAGCAAGTCACGAAAAATGTTTGGAGGCGTACTTGCCGACCTGCAACTGACACAGGCGGCGCTCGGCGATATGGCAACTGCAATTGACGCGAGTCGTTTACTGACCTATCGCGCAGCTTGGCGCCGTGACATCAGCCAGGGCAGGACCACCAAAGAAGCGGCCATGGCCAAGATGTTTGCCACCGAATCGGCCCAGCAGGTGATCGACAAGGCTGTCCAGCTTTTCGGTGGACAGGGCGTGGTCGCAGGAAGCGTGGTGGAAGGACTCTACCGCGACATTCGCGCGCTGCGTATCTATGAGGGCGCGACGGAAGTACAGAAACTGATTATTGCGCGTGAAATATTGCGGGATTGAGTGACCCGGGACCAAACCAAAGGAGCGACAAAATGACAACAGCACCGACAGGACTGAAAGACCGGTTTGTCATTGAGCATCTTCCTGCTGCGTCAGCGCAGCCGGTGTATCTTTTTAATTTACCACACTTGCAATATCCGGAACAGCTCAACAGCGCGGTTGAGCTGATAGACCGACATGTGCAGGAGGGGCGGGGCGACAATACCGCACTACGCTGGGAAGAAGACGGTGTACACAAACAGATGACTTATGCCGCGCTGGCAGAATGGACGAATCAGCTGGCGCGCGTGCTGACCGAAGACCTGGGGCTGGTGTCCGGCAATCGGCTGCTTTTGCGCGGACCCAATAATCTGGGTATGACCGGCGCACTTCTTGCATGCCTGAAGGCCGGCGTTGTGGCGGTGCCTACCATGCCGCTACTGAGGGCGCGCGAACTGGGTACCATCCTGAAAATAGCAAAAGCGCAAGCGGCCTTGTGTGATGCACGCTTGATTGAGGAACTGGAATATTGCCGCGATTCGGACAATTCCAACTTCTGCCCGGACTTCAAAACAATCATGACTTTCGGCGGCGATTCGGCCGATTCCATGCAGGCGCGGGCGGCGGGAAAAAGCACAGCCGCTTATGACTCGCAGACCTTGCGCGATGACCCCTGCATGATCGCTTTCACCAGCGGCACTACCGGCAAGCCCAAGGGCTGCATTCATTTTCATCGAGATGTCCTGGCCATGTGCGACACCTTTTCCCGGGATGTCCTGCAAACGCGCGAAACTGACATTGCCTGCGGCACGCCACCTCTCGCGTTCACCTTTGGTCTGGGCGGCCTGCTGTGCTTTCCGTTGCGCGCCGGCGCCTCGACCCTGCTGGTCGAAAAGCTGACGCCCGAATCGTTTTTGCAGACCATTGCGGATCACAAGGTCACCATGACGTTCACTGCGCCCACGTTTTACCGGAAGATGGCAGAATTGGCCGCCGATTACAACCTGGACTCGCTCAGAGTCTGCGTATCGGCTGGCGAAGCCCTGCCCGATGCCACCCGTCAGGTCTGGAAAAAAGCCAGTGGTATCAATATGACAGATGGCATTGGCGGCACGGAAATGATGCATGTGTATATCTCCAGTACCGGCAATGACATTCGTGATGGCGCCATCGGCCGTGTCGTTCCTGGCTATCAGGCTAAAGTGGTGGATGACAAAATGAATGAAGTGCCTCCCGGCACGCTGGGCCGGCTGGCCGTGCGCGGACCTACCGGCTGTCGATATCTGGACGATGATCGTCAGAGCCGTTACGTGAAACAGCAATGGAATCTGCCGGGCGATGCCTTCGTCATGGATGCCGATGGCTACTTCTACTATCGGGCTCGCGACGATGACATGATCGTATCCGCCGGCTACAACATTGCCGGTCCCGAAGTGGAAAGCGTATTGATGACACACGAAGCCGTCAGCGATTGCGGGGTAGTAGGACGCAGCGACGCAGAGCGCGGCGCCATCGTCAAGGCATACATCGTGCTGAACGACGGATTCGAACCATCGGTCGAACTCATAAAGACCCTGCAGGATTACGTCAAACAGGAAGCCGCGCCGTATAAATACCCGCGTGAAATTGAATTCGTAACCCAGTTGCCGCGAACCGAAACCGGCAAGCTGCAACGATTTGTCCTGCGAAACATGACACAGGGCTAAATTTGACACGTGTAATTAAAAGCGGACGGATCGAACGCACTGGCCCGACAGAAAGTATCAATGCACCAGTGGAATGATCCGATAAATCAATCTATTCGAAAGATAAACCTATTCAGCAGAACTCAGTTCCCGTGATGGCACGGGACTTAACAGGAACCGGAAACAAGACATGGAAATATTGCAACCGTCAGACTGGACCAAACCCCGAGGCTATGCCAACGGCACCATGATCAGCGTGGAGGCGGGCAGTCGCCTGCTTTTTGTGGGCGGGCAGATTGGCTGGAATGGCCAGCAGCAATTCGTTTCTGACGATATGGGCGATCAGGTGCGGCAAACGCTGGAAAACATTGTGGCTGTGCTCAAGGAAGGGGGCGCCCAGCCCAGCGATATCGTGCGCATGAACTGGTACGTCAAAGACAAACGCGAATATGTGGCGGCTTATCCCATGATCGGACAGCATTACCGGGACTTGATTGGCCGGCATTTTCCAGCCATGACCGCGGTGGAAGTGGCAGACCTGGTTGAAGATCGGGCGCGCGTCGAGATTGAGGTCACCGCCGTGGTGCGCGGAACCCAACAAACCTCGGATTGAAAGGGGCTTTTACCGCCTTTTGCGCGGTGGGAGAGGTAAAATAGCGGTTTGCCTATCGTCGGCGTGCATCTTGCGCTCCGGCTCACAACCCCCGTAACGACCATGACCTCTCCTGCCCCTGTTTCCCTGGTACCCGACTGCACCATTTCGCCTGTCTCTGAAATCATTGAAGAGCTCAAGGCGGGGCGCATTGTTATTCTGGTTGACG